>CALMAV010000081.1 GCA_937859895.1 uncultured Bryobacterales bacterium
CATGTACATCTGGCCCTTGTCATCGCAAGCGCCACGGGCGTACATGTTGCCCTCCCTCAGCGTGGGCTCAAACGGCGGTGAGTGCCAGAGTTCCACTGGATCCGGCGGCTGGACATCGTAGTGGCCATAGCAGAGAACAGTGGGCTTGCCAGGGGCGTGCAGCCACTCGGCATACACCAGCGGATGCTTGTCGGTTGGAATGATCTCGACGTTTTCCAGACCCGCGTTCCGAAGCGATCCGGCCACAAAAGCAGCAGCTTTGGCCACGTCGGGATTGTGCTCTGGAAGCGTGCTGATACTCGGGATGCGGAGCAGGCTGAAGAGCTCTTCGAGGAAGCGGGATTGGTTCTGGTCAACGACGGTCTCAATAGTGGGCGGCAAGGAGTCCTCTCCCTTTTATTATTGACGCCGGCTTTCGTTACTTCTACGAATACGGACGAGTAAGTCATGGAGGTCGCGCTGCGCACTCGGTTCTTCTGGAAGTCTTGATAGCGCGGCAGACCTTCCTAATTCGCCCAGCAAACGAGAGATTTCTGTCATGTGAAATTCGATGGCAGGAAACTCTAATGTCACCTGCTCAGCAGTCGAGATTTTGTGAGCGACTAGATCGTTGATGTAAGGCAGCTTAAAATCCTCATTCAACACAGCTAAGTTGGCCTCAATGCGACCACTCCGCATCAGAGGTATGCCGGTCAAAAGCACCCGGTAGACGTACAGAAGGGACTTCACCCTGGGCGGACTGTCTTTCAGGAACAGTTTGTATTGAGTGTTGGCAAACCCGAGGTAATGGTGAGAATGATGCCGCGTAATACAACTCAGTCCGATCCTCTTTAGTTCCTCGCGCTCATCGCTGGAAGTAATCACCAGGGGCAAGTAGAGCTGCTCCAGTACATAGCCATTGCGCTTCAGCAACATCAGGAAGAACTTGTGGACATCGTGGGTGACCAGATCTAATTCGACCCCTTGTTGTACATCCGAAATCGAGACAGTCTCCTGCTTGGGCAGTAGGCCGACAGCTTCTTGCAAGGGAAGAATGTGCGCTCCTCGAATGTCGTAGTCGGAATCAGGAGAAGGAAACCCATATAAGTGGGCACCGCTGACCGTTGTAAACAGAACTGGATATGGGTGACGTTCTACTTCCGTTCTTAGCACTTGATAGTCAATCATGTCGAGTAGTCCGAAGAAGCAGCAAGACGGCGGGCCCTAAGCAAGAGTTGATTCGCTCGGTGGTAATCCGGCTCCTCCGGAAGCTTGCTTTTCGCGAACGCTTCATCGAATTGCGCGTGCAAGCTTACGCGCCACTTATCAACCTCAGCCCAAGGTACCTGGCCACTCCGGATGCTCAGAAGCTGTTCACGAAGTTGACCTACATCGAGCGGAACAAATCCATCTCGCAGGGCCGTCATGCCCGACAGGAGTAGTCGGATGAGATGCATGACGTGCTTCCATCGAGGCTCGCCCTGGTTTCGCAAGTCCCGCTCCAACTTTTTAAATTGAGACAGCGCATACGCATTAAAGGCTTGATAAATCCTCTTTGAAAGGAAAAGGTGGCGGGTCGCTAATACTTCTCTCGCGAACTCAGTCGAGTACTCAACGGTGGGAGAGTAGAGGCACTCCAGAACATTTGGGTTCGCTTTCAAGGCAAGCCGAATGAACTTCCCTATCTCCCAATAGGCTTCTTCGGTGTCATTTTCGAGTTGCTCGGGCACGCCTGAGAGTGACCAGTGCAGATCAGCAGGTGGCAGATAGATTCCGCGCCGGTCTACGTCAGAATTCTCACCGGCTAAGCCGTAAGCCTGGGAACCAATCACACATCGATAGATTACAAATCGAAACAGCTCTGCATTGGTGGCCGAACTGACATAAGACTACTTAGATGATGGTGGGAGCCCGCGCTGTGACGATTGTGACTAGATTCTGCAAGATGTAAGTCCTGCTGTGCACAAACGGGTAAAAGGAAACTCCGAAGCGTTGCAGAGTCAGGGTGTCCTTGCAAGAAAGTACAACGGGGAGAGTGGCTTGCGCGTATGTATCTGCCATGCGAAACCGTAAAGGTTAGTCAACAGATAAGATGGGAGAGCGATGAGGACCGCCGATGAGTTCATCAATAACCCGGTAAGCACTCAAACTGACGTCGAAGAGGAAGCTCTGTTTGAAACGGCCAATCTGGTTTTTAAGCAAACAGGTCTGCCATTTGTAGTTTGGATTTCTCCTTCGATGGGCGTGCCGCATGACGTTCGGGTGAAAGTGTCACGCGGTCCGAAGGTTCAGAGTTCTGAGTTTGTGACAGTTGCGATTCGCCCAACCGTTCGGGTTGTTGGAGGGACTATGAGCCCGTCTGATTTGGCACTCCTGCGTAAGTGGATTGATCTGAGTCGGGATGTGATCATTCGGTACTGGGACGGAGACATAGAGTCCACGCAGGAAGTCATCGCTGCAATTCAGCCGCTTCGGTAGACATTGCACCCGCACATTCGAATCCCGAGTGCCTGACGGCTTTTATCAGTTCGTCAAGTCGACGAGCCCTAGATGACGGAGTTTCTGAACACGCGAACCCGGCAGGTTGCTATGCATGTTTCGATGTTCTGCCCAACTGCTCAAGTCAGGCCGTCCCGTTCAGCAATCCAGGGCTTTCGCAGCATACAAGAGACAATAGAGAAGATCCTAAAGAATGCTCGACCGTATCTCCGTGCATGGCGCGCGCCAGCACAATTTAAAGAACATCAGTGTCGATATACCGCGCAACAGCTTCACAGTTATTACCGGGCTGAGCGGGTCAGGCAAGAGTTCTCTGGCTTTCGACACTATCTATGCCGAAGGGCAGCGGCGCTATGTTGAAACACTCTCTCCGTATGCGCGCCAGTTCCTGGATCAAATGGAACGGCCCGAAGTCGATTCCATCGATGGCTTAAGTCCAGCCATCTCCATCGAGCAGAAGACAACAACACGCAGCCCGCGCTCAACTGTCGGAACGGTCACTGAAATTTACGATTACCTGCGACTGCTGTACGCATCTGTAGGTGTCCCGCACTGTCCGACCTGTGGTGCCGAGATTGCCCGGCAAACCGCCAATCAGATCCTTGAACAAGTAACTACGCAGCATCAGGGCGAGCGCGTGATGATCATGGCCCCCATCGCGCGCGGCCGTAAAGGCGAGTACAAGAAAGAGATTGAGGCCATTGCCAAAGCGGGCTTCCGCGCACGCGTCGATGGTGAGATACTCACCTTCGAGGAACCTACCAAGCTAGACAAGCGCAAAAATCACACCATCGAAGTTGTTATAGATCGCCTAGTGATCAAGGCCGGGGTTGAGACACGGCTCGAAGCTTCTATTAAGACCGCTCTTAAATGGGCCGACGGTCTGGTGATTGTTGCTGTGATCGATGGCCACGAGCAGCTGTATTCGGAGAAGCTTGCTTGCCCGAACGACAGCACGAGCGTGCCTGAATTGGAGCCGCGCTCTTTTTCGTTCAACAGTCCCTATGGCGCGTGTCCAACGTGCAATGGCGTGGGCAGCCGTTGGGCGTTCGATCCCGTAAAGGTGATTTGCGACCCTTCCAAGCCTTTACTCGATGGAGGGTTAGGACCGGGGTCCACTTCGTCCTATATGCAATCGGCTCTGACCGAAGCAGCTGAAGCATTGAACCTTGACCTTTCAGTTCCCTACGACACCATGCCGAAGCGCACCCGGGCCACGCTACTTCACGGCGGCCCACAGTTCGCGGGCATCCTGAAGGTCTTAGATGACCAGTATCAGCGATCGAGCGAAGGCTATCGCGAGTGGTTGATGGACTACATGTCTCCGACGCAGTGCCCGGATTGCCGCGGTAAACGGCTCAAACCTACCAGCCTTGCAGTAACGGTGAAACGTACGTCCATTGCTGAGTTCACGGCGCTCCCGCTAGCGCGCGCACTGCCATTGATCAAGCGCTGGGAGTTTACCGACCGCGAGCTACAAGTAGTAGGT
>CALMAV010000082.1:0-2183 GCA_937859895.1 uncultured Bryobacterales bacterium
CCGGCAACCGGGCTGTACTTGCCGTACTGATTCACCAGGCAATCGGACAGCTTCTGATACTTGGCAGCGTCGCTCTTCTGCCACCAGTCTTTTAGGTTTCCATCCGCATCGAACTTCCTGCCTTGATCGTCAAAGCCGTGCGTCAACTCGTGCCCCACTACCACTCCCACTGCGCCGTAGTTCACTGCGTCGCTGGCAGCGTTTGAATAGAACGGGGGCTGCAGAATACCAGCTGGGAAGTTGATATTGTTCTGCTGCGGATTATAGTAAGCGTTGACCGTGGGCGGCGTCATGCCCCACTCCTGCCGATCTACCGGCTTCCCGATCTTGTCCAACTGACGCTTCGCCTCAAACTCATTGGCGCGAATTATGTTACCGAAGAAATCGTCCGGCGCAATCATTACGGCTGAGTAGTCACGCCACTTCTCCGGATATCCGATCTTGTTGGCTACCGCATGCAGCTTCACCAGTGCTTCTTGCTTAGTACCGGCGCTCATCCAGGTCAGTGAGTTGATATCGTTCGCCATTTGCGTCTCAATTTCACTCACTAACTCCATCGTTCGCTGCTTACCTTGCTCCCCGAACGTCTTCTCAACAAACCTACGGCCTAGCGCTTCGCCCAGTTCGCTGTCTGTGTCGTCCACGCAGCGCTTCCACCTTGGACGTAGCGTCTCGGTCCCTTGCAGCACCTTCCCATAAAAAGCGAAGTTCTCATCCACGAACGCTTTCGGTAGCGTCGGAGCCATCGCGCTCACGTAATGCCAGCGCAGATAGTTCTTCATGTCGCCCAACTCTCCGCCCTGGATTGTTTCGTCGAAGGCCTTCACAAAGCCGGGCACGTCTACGTTGAGAGTGGCAAATTGGGGCGCATCCACTTTGGTAAAAAACTCGTTGAAGTTAAACCCCGTGCCTAACCCTGCCAGCTGTTCTTTAGAAAACTTATGCACCAGCAGATTAGGGTCGCGGCGGGAGGTGATATCCAGTGAGGCCTTTGCCAGCGTTGTCTCCAGGGCCATGATTTTCGACGCCGCAGCCGTTGCATCCGGTTCCGGCATACCGCTCAGCGCCAGCATCTTGCCAATGTGCGAGACATACTGCTGCCGTAACTCCTGCGACTTCGGATCGGTGCGGAAATAATAATCCTTCTCAGGCAAGCCAATTCCGCCCTGATCCAAGTCTGCGATTTCAACTCGGGCGTCCTTTGGATCGGGTGAGCTACTGAAAGAAAAGAAAACTGGAATTTGCAGACGTTGCAGACGTGCTACTTCGTCGGTTAGATCAGCCTTGGATCCGATGTGCGCGATGCGCTCCAGCTCAGAGCGCAACGGTTCAGTGCCGCGCCTGTCAACCTCTGCCTCACTCATGCAGGAATGGTAGAAGCCACCGATTTTGCCGTCGATGGCAGACCGGTCCTGGTGAGCTGCTGAGTCGTCCAAAATCTGCCGGAGCGCGGCCTGATTCCTTTCGAACAGCAGGCTGAAGCTTGACCACCGACTCTCGTCTTCCGGTATCGGATGGTGGGCTATCCAATTGCCGCAGGCATATTGATAAAAATCCTGACAAGGGTTTGCGGTTCGGTCAATTGCGGTTAGATCCAGCCCACTTTTCCCAGGTTCTGGGATTGCAGATTGCGCCGGCAAAAGCGCTGCTAGAAGCGCTGTCCCAAGCGCAACTCGAACGAAGGAGTCAATGGTCATCTACCCTGAGTGTAAACAGTTCGAAAGAGAGTCCCGGGCCAACAGCTACCAGACTCGACAGCCCTTTGCCGGTGTCATGGAACTACCGGCGGAGCAGCCGAATGCCTGCCCGAACTCGGAAATGTTCTGTACTGTCCCAATCACTCGAAACTGCCCGGGCGAATGTGGATTGGTGCGTACATCCTGGCGCGCATATTCAGGCCGTGCGCTCTCGCACCAGATCTGCGCAAAGCCCAGAAAGAATCGCTGTTGCGGTGTGTAGCCGTCCAGCTTTTCACTGCTGACTGTCTTATTTTCCAGGGCTCCGAGCAGCGCCATGTATGCCAGCCGAATGCCCGCGTTATCAGCGCCGTTTTCGCCTAACGTCAGCTGCCCGTTCACGTTCACGCCCTCCACCGGAGAGAACTGCGAGTACTCCTTCACAATGCAGTCAGCCCGCTGCTTGAACTCAGCTGCATCCTGTTGGGTCCACCAGTCGCGCAGATT
>CALMAV010000082.1:2193-2503 GCA_937859895.1 uncultured Bryobacterales bacterium
AGCATCATAGCGGCGCCCCTGATCGTCGAAGCCGTGCGTCAGTTCATGCCCCACCACAACACCAATGGCTCCTAAGTTGACGGCCATATCGGCTGACTTGTTATAGAACGGCGGCTGTAGAATGCCGGCTGGAAAATTGATGTTGTTTTCAAATGGGCTGTAGTACGCGTTGACAGTTGGGGGAGTCATGTTGAACTCCTTCCGATCGACGGGCTGGCCAATCTTGTTCAGGTTGCGCCGAATCTCAAATGCTCTCGCGCGTTCCTCATCGCCCACCAGGTCACCATTGCGAATCATCACGCTCGAGTAA
>CALMAV010000083.1:0-1569 GCA_937859895.1 uncultured Bryobacterales bacterium
TCTATATGCAGCCGTGCTTTTCCCCTGTCTGGGACACGGCAATTGCAGCTTTCGCGCTGGCCGAAACCGAGCATCCGCCGGTCGATGCATTGCGTCGGGTGGCTGACTGGTTTCTTGCGAAAGAGGTTCGGCGCAGCGGTGACTGGGCCGTGAAACGCCCGGATGTAGAGCCCTCGGGCTGGGCTTTCGAGTTCAATAACGAGTACTATCCGGATGTCGATGACACCGCAATGGTGCTGTTGGCTCTGCGTAACGTGCGCGCCTCTGACGAAACCAAGCAGCGCGCCTGCGAAAAACGAGCTATCGATTGGCTGCTTGCCATGCAGGGTAAGGATGGCGGCTGGGCTGCGTTCGATGCGGACAATAACTGGAGCATCCTCAGCCATGTTCCGTTTGCCGACCACAATGCGATGCTCGATCCGTCGTGCCCCGATATCACAGGACGGGTTCTTGAAGCGTTGATGGTCTGCGGGCTCAAAGCCAATCATCCGGCTGTGAAGCGTGGCGTCGAGTATCTGCTCCGAGTACAGGAAGCGGACGGCAGTTGGTACGGACGTTGGGGCGTCAACTACATCTACGGAACGTTCCTGGCCCTGCGCGGCCTGCGTGCGGCCGGAATGAGCGAAAACGAACCCGATATCCAGCGAGCGCTGGAATTCATTCGCGCTTATCAGAATCGCGACAACGGCTGGGGCGAAAGCTGCGGGAGCTACGACGAGAATCGCTTCATTCCGAACGCGAGTACTCCGTCCCAGACAGCCTGGGCAATCTTGGCCCTCCTCGCAGGCGGCGACCTTCGCAGCGAGAGCCTCTACAATGGTATCGACCACCTGGTTCGAACGCAGCGCAGCGATGGAACCTGGGATGAAGACTACTGCACCGGTACCGGTTTTCCTTCTGTGTTTTATCTCTCTTATACCGAGTACCGCAACCTGTTTCCCCTACTCGCCTTGGCTACGTTCCGCAAAGCAACGGCCGCCCTTGAGCGCGATTAGTTTGTGACCACCGCCCTGGTCACCGGAGCAAGTGGCTTCCTCGGCTGGCACGTTGCACATTTGCTGACTGAGCGCGGCTTTCGAGTGCGAGCTCTTTGCCGGCCTGCGAGTGAACTCCGTGAATTATCGGTGGAGCGCGTCACCGGTGATCTGCGTGACCGCGCTTCGCTCGATCGCGCGATTGCCGGCTGTGATCTTCTTTTTCACGTTGCTGCCGATTATCGGCTCTGGACGAAGAATCCCGCTGATCTCTATGCCTCTAACGTAGAAGGTACCCGCAACATTTTGGAGTCCGCTGGACAGGCCGGCGTTGGGCGCATTGTTTATACCAGTACTGTCGGGTGCATTGGAATGCCTCCCGGAGTGGAAGGCAATGAGTCTACACCCGTTTCCATTGCTGATATGAGTGGTCACTACAAGCGGTCAAAATGGCTGGCCGAGCAGGTGGCACTCGAGAAAGCATCTGCCGGTTTGCCGATCGTGATTGTGAATCCAACGGCGCCGATCGGTGATCATGATTGGAAGCCGACCCCTACCGGGAAGATCATTCTCGATTTTCTAAACAATCGCCTCC
>CALMAV010000083.1:1579-5645 GCA_937859895.1 uncultured Bryobacterales bacterium
GTCTGAATCTAGTGGACGTGTGCGATACTGCCGTTGGCCATTTGCTGGCTGCCGAGCGCGGCACCCCAGGTGAGCGCTACATTTTAGGCTGCGAGAATATCACATTGAAAGAGATACTGCACCGCCTAGCCCAGATTGCGGGTAAGCCTGCACCAAAGACTCAAGTGCCTTATGCCTTGGCGTATGCTGCCGGCCTGGTTACAACAGGCTGGGCCAACCTTACCGGCAAGGAGCCGCTTGCACCATTGGAAGGCGTTAAGATGGCACGGAAAAAGATGTTTGTCACCAGCGCAAAAGCGAAGCGGGAACTTAGCTATGCGCCCGGTCCGGTAGACGTTGCGCTTCGCCGAGCCGTCGATTGGTTTACTGCTAATCGGTACCGTTAATCAATGGCGCTTCTCTTTGTTGCCTCTGAAGCCGATGAGCTGAAACCGTTTGCCCAATCGCTTACCGGCTTGCGAAAACTTTCCTGGCCACTCGCTTATGCTTACGAAGGCATCCTGGGCGGTCAACGCATCATGCTGGTCGCTCATGGGGCCGGACCCAAATTGGCCGCGCAAGCTGTTGAGATTGCCATCCGGGCCGTATCTGCAGCTGACCTTTCATCCTCGGTGCTCGAAGGGGTCTTCAGCGTCGGCTACTGTGGTGCTCTGCAGTCGAATCTGCGAGAAAACGATATCGTGGTGCCTGAAACAGTATTGGACGGTTCTACCGGCGAGCAGTACAGCTGTATGCCGGTTAGGGCCGAACGTTCCTTCACGAGCGGCCGTCTAATCTCCCAGGACAGAATCTTCAACACAGCATCGGAGAAGGGTGCCTTAGGAGCAAGCGGCTCGGTGGCAGTCGACATGGAAGCCGGGGGTGTTGCAGCACGTTCAAAACGTGGCGGATTACCCTTCGGCTGCATCAAAGTAGTGTCTGATCGGGCGGATGAGTCATTCCCGTTTGATTTAAATATGATGCGCTCAGCAGGTGGGCGGATCGCGCGTGGGAAAATCGTAGCGTATGTAGCGGCGCGTCCAGTGCTGATCCCTGGGCTGCTTCGCTTACGGCGGCGTGCCAGAGATGCAGCCGAGGCCTTAGGAGAATTTCTTGTCAGTTGTCGAATCGATCTCGCGGGAGAACCGGCCGGAAGCGAACGGGAGTAATTTGCTGCCCGTGACCATGCGTGCTGCAGTCTATCGCGGCGATCACAGGATCGGCGTTGAGACTGTGCCCACCCCCTCCATTGGGCCAGGGGAACTCCTGATTGAGGTCCGCGCATGTGGCGTCTGCCATACAGATCTGAAGAAGGTGGAGTATGATCTGTTGCCGCCGCCCCGTATCTACGGTCATGAAACAGCAGGCGTGGTGGTTTCGGTTGGCGCAGGGGTGCAAAAGTTCCAAGTGGGCGACCCCGTAATTGCCTTTCACCACATTCCGTGCAAGGACTGCTTTTACTGCCAGCGCCGGTTATATGCGCAGTGCCTTGTCTATAAAAAGGTTGGGATCACCGCTGGTTTCGAACCGGCAGGCGGCGGGTTTGCTCAATATGTCCGCGCAATGGATTGGATTGTTGAGCGGGGTATTGAGCGCATTCCTCCTGGCGTATCATTCGACCAAGCGTCTTGGGTAGAGCCGGTTAATACGTGCATGAAGGGAATTGAAAGCCTTCATCTGCAAGAACGCGACGTAGTTGCTGTCCTGGGCCAAGGCCCAATCGGCTTGATCTTCACCCTGTTGGCGAAGCGCAAGAATGTCTCGGTGCTAACTACCGACACAATCCCTTATCGGCGTGAGCTCTCCCAACAGTTTGGAGCTTCGGCCTTCGATCCTAGGTCGGAGAGACTGGCTCCGGCTATTGCTGCCGCTACCGATGGCCGTGGTGTGGATGCCGTGATTGTCGCTACTAATGCGAAAGGATTGGTGAATCAGGCCCTCTCCATTGCCCGGCCGGGCGGCAAGGTACTGTTATTTGCGCAAACAAACAAAACTGAGCGCATAGAAATAGCCGGCGCGGATGTCTGTGTAGCAGAGCGCATGTTGTTTGGTTCTTATAGCTCTGACATAGACTTACAGGCGGAATCGGCGCGTCTGGTCTTTAGCGGAGAGCTGCCCTTAGGCCAACTCATTTCGCACCGCTTTCCGTTGGAAGACATCCAACATGGTATACACGTGGCGCAGACTCCGGGTGATCAATCTTTGAAAGTTGTGATTCATCCGCAGGTGCAGTCGTGACGGCTACTGTCGGCAGCAGCATGCAAGCTGCGGTTCTTTATGGCAGGGAGGACGTCCGACTAGAGTCGGTTCCCGTGCCAGCTCTTCGCAAGGGCGAAATCCTAGTTCGGGTAAAGACCGCTCTTACCTGCGGCACTGATGTGAAGGTATTTCGGCGCGGTTACCACGCCAGAATGATCCAGCCACCAGCTTTATTCGGTCATGAAATGGCCGGCGACATAGCGGCATGTGGTGAAGGAGTTACTCAGTTTCAGCCCGGTCAGCGAGTGGTAGCAGCCAACTCTGCTCCTTGTGATGTATGCTTCTACTGCAAACGCGGACAGCCAAACTTGTGCGAAGACCTGTTGTTCAACAATGGCGCCTATGCTGAGTTTCAGCGCATCCCGGAGCGCATTGTTCGCAGGAACACTTACTTGCTTCCAGACGGAGTGGAGTATCGGGATGCGGCACTAGCTGAACCTCTCGCTTGTGCCCTGCGGGGACTTGATGAGTGCGGGCTACGTCCCGGCGATACGTTGCTGGTAATGGGTTTGGGGCCAATTGGCCTTATGTTTATCCGCTTGGCGAAATGGGCATTCGGAGCGCGAGTGCTGGCCGTTGCGCGACGGCTGGAGCAAGTGGACCGCGCCATGATGCTTGGTGCTGACGAAGGTATCCTGATGGGCAACCCGGCTGCCACTGCCGCTGCAGTGAAATCCCATACGGATGGACGTGGCGCAGACGTGGTCATTGAAGCCATTGGTCATCCTGATGCCTGGGAATTAGCTACGCTTCTGGTGCGCAAAGGCGGCGTGATTAACTTCTTCGGTGGCTGTCCCACCGGCACAAAGGTTGGTCTCGACACGAGCCTGCTGCACTACTCAGAAATAACCTGCAAAGCCAGCTTTCACCATACGCCTGAGCACATTCGGCGTTCGCTGCAATTGATTGCAGATGGCAAGGTTACTTCCAGCCACCTGGTTAATCATGAGGAACCGCTCAGCGCGCTGCCTCAGGTGCTGGCTGATCTGGCTCATCACCGTAATGGGCACATCAAGACTGCTATCATTCCGTAGCAGTTCCACTCACCTTGCCTGTCGCACCTCTACAGCCCAAAGCTTACGTTGAGACTGTCGGTTTACAATCCGGCACTTATTCGCTTCGGGAAGCGCTGGATTATACGCGCTGGCTGGCCACTCATCACTACGAGAATTTTCAAGTAGTTAGCTTTCTTTTGCCGAAGAAACTGCATCAGGACTTCTATAACGTCTACTCTTTTTGCCGCTGGGCAGACGACTTGGGCGATGAAATCGGAGATCCTGTCGAAAGCTTACGATTACTCGGCTGGTGGCGCGGCGAACTGGAAGGCATGTACTGTGGCAAGACGGGCCACCCCGTTTTCACTGCTCTGCGAGATACTGTCGAGCGGCACTCAATCCCAATCAAACCCTTTGCCAATCTAATTACTGCTTTTGAGCAGGACCAGACGGTAACGCGTTACCACACCTTTGATGACTTGTTTGACTACTGCCGGAACTCGGCAAATCCGGTGGGGCACCTTGTCCTGTATCTCTGCGGATATCGTGATGAGAAGCGCCAGCGACTTTCTGACTTCACCTGTACCGCCCCGCAACTTGCTAATTTTTGGCAGGATGTAACGGTGGATCTGAGGAAAAATCGCGTTTACCTTCCGCTCGATTTGGTCGACAAGCACGGCTACAGCGTGGAACAGCTACAGCGCCTTGAGTTCAACCCCGGGTTTCAATCTCTCATGCGGGAAGCGGTCGATGTTGCAGACGGGCTGTTTCACCGAGGTTTGCCGCTCATCAGCACCGTAGATAGACGGCTTGCACTGGATTTGGAACTTTTC
>CALMAV010000084.1 GCA_937859895.1 uncultured Bryobacterales bacterium
TCACTAGATAGAGCTTTAAGTCTTTGATCTCGCGCCGCAATTCATTGGTGAGCAACTCGCCGCGCTGGGTGAACGTGTACTCGTTCATCAGCACCAGGCACGTATTGGCGGTCGGCACATAAGGGAACTGGTGCTTGTCATCCTTTACCAGCGTGACTGCGCGGTCCGCTACTTGTTGCGCCAATTGACCGGTGGCCGCTGCGTCCAGCTCGTCCGTCAATCCGTTCACGTCTACCAAGCGGTTGCGTAACAACCCCGTCCGTTTCTTCGCAGTCATAATGCGCTGCGCGCTGCGGTCGATCCGTTCTCGCGAAATACGTCCACTGGTGACCGCTGCCATAAGCGCTTTAATGCAAGGCTCAGGATCGATGGGCATCAGCAAAACGTCAGCGCCTGCTTCAACCGCTTTTACTGCTGCATCGCCTTGCGAATACTGCGCCGCGATCCCCTGCATCTCCAATGCGTCTGTCACGACCAGTCCGTCAAAGTGCAGTTCGTTTCGCAGTAGACCAGTTAGCACGTTGGGCGAAAGAGTGGCCGGTAGACCCTGCGGCTCAAACGCCGGTACCGACAGATGTGCCGTCATTACAGCGTCTGCGCCATGCTGTATAGCAGCGCGAAAAGGCACCAGTTCTAAAGATTCGATACGCTCTTTGGGCTGATCAAGCTTGGCCAATTGCATGTGGCTGTCCTCAGCTGTATCGCCGTGCCCTGGAAAGTGCTTGGCCGTTACTAAAACGTAGCGGTCTTTGTCGCGATGAGCTCCCTCCGTGAATGCGGCTACATCCGCGGCTACTGCACCCGGGTCTTCCCCGAACGAGCGCACGTTGATAATTGGATTATCCGGATTATTGTTCACGTCCGCATCGGGCGCAAACACCCACTGCACGCCTAAAGCCCGAGCCTCCCTTGCCGTTGCCTCGCCCAACTGCTTCACTGCTTGCAGATCGTGCCCGGCTTCAAAAGCCATCTGATACGGGAACTGGGCCGTGTTCGCAACCCGCATAGAAGCACCACGTTCAAAGTCGGACGCCACCAGAAGCGGTGTCTTCGCCAACCGCTGCATTTGATTGATGAAGGTCACCATCTCGTAAGGCTGCGCCGGAATCACGTTGCCGTTGCGAATGCGTCCTGCCACAATAAACCCGCCGACGTGATCCTCTTCGATCCAGCGTCGAAACCGGCGATACTCCGGGTTGGTGCGCGACGGGTAATCACCGTAGCCGCGCACGACAATCATTTGCGCAATGCGGTCATGCAGGGATAAGCCGGCCAGCAATGATCCGCTCGCCTTCGCTTTCGGTGCGGGGCGCTTACTTTTAGCGGGTGCGGCCTCCATTCGCGGGATCAACAGGAGACAAAGAACTGCGTACCTGAGCATGTTTCCTTACTATAGAAGTGTTGCCCCCGGCCCTTCAAACTGATGTCCTGATACTTGGCGCCGGAGCCGCCGGGCTGTTCTGCGCCATCGAAGCTGGCAAGCGTGGACGCCGTGTGGTCGTGCTTGACCACGCACCGAAACCAGCTGAGAAGATCCGGATCTCCGGCGGTGGTCGTTGCAACTTCACTAATCTGCATACCGGCCCGGAGAACTTCATCTCGCAAAATGGGCGCTTCTGCGTGTCGGCCCTCGCGCGCTATACGTCGGCTGATTTCATTGCGCTCGTAGAAAAGCACAAGGTCAGCTACCACGAGAAAACGCACGGCCAGCTTTTCTGCGACGGGCTGTCTCACCAGATCATTGCGATGCTGCTGGAAGAGTGCCGGCAAGCACGGGTGCAGCTTCGCCTCAGCACTCCTTTTCTGGGTGTCAGCAAACCAGACGGGCACTTTTGTGTGCAGACCGGAGCGGGCGAAATTCGCTGTGAGTCTTTGGTCGTGGCGACCGGCGGTTTATCCATTCCAAAGATGGGCGCCACCAACGCCGGACATTGCATCGCTCGGCAGTTCGACATGGCGGTGGTTCCAACTCAGCCCGCCTTGGTTCCGTTTACCTTGAGCGAAAAACAGCTTGGTACCTGGGGAACCCTGGCCGGAGTTGCGGTGCCAGCCACAGTCGCCTGCAATGGTCAGAGCTTCCGGGAGGCAATGCTCTTCACGCACCGAGGCTTGAGCGGGCCCGCTATCCTGCAGATCTCTTCCTACTGGAAGCCCGGTGACTCGCTCTCAGTCAACCTTGCGCCGGAGCAGAACGCAACCGACCTGCTGCTGCAAGGCAAGACCGACAACCCGCGAGCGGAAACATCGATGCTGCTGACCAGGCTGTTTCCCAAGCGGCTCAGCCAACTGCTGGCTCAGCAACATGCGCCTGGCCGCATTGCCGACATCCCGAATCGCCAGCTGCAGCAGCTCGGCTCTGCCATTAATCAATGGCAAATCGTTCCAAACGGCACGGAAGGCTATCGAACGGCCGAAGTGACTTTAGGCGGTGTAGATACAGCGGGCCTATCTTCCAAAACTATGGAGAGCCGGCGCGTCCCAAACCTCTACTTCATTGGAGAGGTGGTGGACGTCACCGGCCATCTTGGCGGCCACAACTTTCAATGGGCCTGGTCTTCCGGCTTCGTCGCCGGCCAGTATGCTTGAGGCGCAGTGACTTGCGCCGAAGGACGCACGGCAAATTCGCTTAACCGGACACCATCCATCTCGAAGGTTTGTTCCAGGTACGCAATGGGCTGCCTTACCTCGACACGCACTTCTGAAATCGTACTCATGCGTGGTGAAAAGAATTGAAAGAGCGGATCAATATTCGCCTCCGCTGGGAATGGAGAATAGGACGCAATACCGGATGGGCTCTCCACCATTGCTTTCGACCCGCCAAGGACATCCTGCAACATTCGAAAACTCAGGGAACCGTTATGTGGGCGAAATGCCGAATTGCAAAGCAAGAATCGGGAGCCTGCCGAGCATAGGCCCAGACCAGTCACAGGAACTTGACCATTTTCCAGAGGAATGAGAGCGGTTTGTTTATCTCCGTAGACAGTGAAGAAGAGCGTGCCGCGAAGCTCAATCGGCTGGTCTTTTACCATCACGTAGAAGTCCGGTGCCATCACGGCCCGCAATGACGTGACATCACCTTGGACTTCAAAAGATACTTGAGGTGGTCGACTAGTGTTTCCGATCGCGCCGTTAGGAGCGCGGATGGTTAGATTGACACCGTTTGGCTTGCATTCGGTGCCGGCTGGAAGGCCGGTGATTCGAATTGGCAGTTCGGCAACCACCTGGCCTGCGTCGTTAACGTAAACATGCCCCAGCCACTTCCTTTCTGAATCCAGACGGATACGAAGCGCTGAGATGTCAACGTCTCGCTGTGACAAATGCGTCTGCAGAGCGAAGGCCATCCTCCAAGGAAGCAGAGCGCTAGTGGCCATAAGCACCAGCGCCGCCATCGCTGTGGTTAACCGGGTAGCAAGTGTGTTCCGGCGCGCGTACTGCCAGACTAAGACCACTACAGCGGCTCCGGCGAGTTCGGCAAGGAGGCAGTAGGTTTTGATCCACTCCAACTCCATCCAGTAGCGGCTGTACGGGAAAACTGAGCTTGCGACTAGCTGCGCCAGAATGGCAAAGACTAAAAGCAGTGTCACCACCAGAAACTCGGCTAGGCCACTCGTGATGGCGGCAAAGGCCACGGCCGGCAGCACAAACGCTGCAACGAGTAATACTTGCGTCCAGAGAAGACCAGCTATCTTCTCTAGGATCGAAAACCCAGCAGCGTGGATGATCACCGCATCCGCTACTAGTAACGGTAAGTTGACAAACGTAAGAATGAAGAAGCCTTTCGCACCAAGTAGGCTGCTCCACTCATAAGGACGCGTGAGCCAAAATTGCTGATTGCCCGGCAGCGCTTCTGCATGAACGACCCTCGCAATAAGGAACCACCAGATAGCCGGGAGGAAGATCGCTACTGGCCCCGGACCTCGCGCGTGACGTGCACCCATCACGCAGAAGACCAAAGCCCCAAGCAGTGCAAGTGCTACGTCATAGCAAAGGTAGCGTAAGTCCTTGCGAAAGATGTGGAGCGCTTGTTTCATTCACGCTGCCTTTCGACTTGCTTTGGCCAAAGTGACGAAGATGGAGCGTAGCGGTAATGCTTTCAGCCCCACATGCTTAACGCTTGTGAATACCCGACCAAGTTCAGCGGTCGTTTGCATCTGTTCAAACTGAGTGTCTACGAATCGCAGGAGCGAACCGGATTGTTCAACGTTCAGCCACGATGCGGGCCAGCCAGATTCGGCAATGTGTGGCTCACGCTCAAAGGTGATTTCAATCTCACGAAACCGTGACGTGAGAGTAACCACGTCTTCGGAGAACTGCAGGCGCCCGCGGTCCAGGTAGCCAATGTGGCTTGCGAAACTTTCAATCTCACCCAGATCATGTGAGGAAATCAGAATCGAGGCACCCTCGATATTGGCTAGCAATCCCTCAATCAGTTCATCCCGTGTCAAAGAATCGAGCGCGCTGAATGGTTCATCCATCAGAAGCAAACGAGGACGGTATGCCAGGGACGAAGCTAACGCGACCTTCATCCGCATGCCCCGGGATAAATGCCCTAGTTTGCGCCCCAACGGCAAATCGAACTCACGGAGCAATTCGTCCGCCCGGCTCGCATCCCAGTTTGGATAGAACGGCCGAAGATACGCCATAAAACTCTCAACGGTCATCCAGTCCGGCATCTCCTGACTTTCAGCCACATAGCCAATTTGAGTAAAATCCTTGGCCGAGATGCGTCTTGTGTCGTGCCCGAATACTTCCGCATGACCCGAAGTCGGTTGCTGCAGGTTCATCAGTATCTGTAGCGTTGTGCTCTTACCAACACCGTTAGGTCCAAGAAGGGCATAGACGCTGCCTTCCGATACTTTCAAGTCCATTTGGTCGAGCACTACCGTGCTGCCGAATCGTTTGGAAAGCTGAATGGTCTGGAGTATCTCGTTCACTTGTCCTCTCCGTTCAAACGCTGCCAATGCTCTGATAAAGCTGTCCTGACTTCCTCTAGCTCCAGGCCCAGCTTCTTCGCCTCTACCACCAGCTGCTCGAGTTCCTTCTTTAAGAGCTTGCTGCGTTCCGCCGCTGTAGAGCCAAGTCGCTCCGCGACCACAGTACCGACTCCGGGGCGAACTTCCAGCACACCCTGCGCTATCAACTGCCCAATCACCTTGTGCGCGGTATTGGGGTTGATCTTTAGAGCCGTGCTGAGCGCACGAACCGAGGGAAACGGGTCGCCAGGCCGCAATTGCCCTGACACAATGGCTTTCTTCGCCGCATAAATCACCTGCTCATACAACGAAATGCCCGGCTCAAAGGTCAGCCGGAATGGAACCACAGCTGTACTATACCAAATAGTACAGCTCGCCAACATGGAATAGAAGAATCGACCAGAATTCCACGAAAGTTTGCAAATTCAGACGGGGAGCGCTATCGTTCTGTTGATTCTTAACCTAAGTGCAGAGCAGTAACACCAATCTGTTTTAAGAACAGTTCGCGATTTGAGCGGCACGGGAGTTGCTGATGTCGTCATCGCCGAGACAGTCAAGGGAACCACCAGTCTATAAAGAGCAATGACAGCAACGAATACAGCGCGCAGTCTCTCAGCGGATGCGTCGACGCATTGCCGACATCCCGAATCGCCAGCTGCAGCAGCTCGGCTCTGCCATTAATCAATGGCAAATCGTTCCAAACGGCACGGAAGGCTATCGAACGGCCGAAGTGACTTTAGGCGGTGTAGATACAGCGGGCCTATCTTCCAAAACTATGGAGAGCCGGCGCGTCCCAAACCTCTACTTCATTGGAGAGGTGGTGGACGTCACCGGCCATCTTGGCGGCCACAACTTTCAATGGGCCTGGTCTTCCGGCTTCGTCGCCTGCCAGTACGCTTGACCGGACACTCAATGCGTCTGGTCCTGCTATCAATCCGAAATCAGTAAAAACGGAAGGTTAGAGGGAGCCAACAACCTTTGTCACTTGCCGGAGACCTTTGCATTTACATTAATCGTTCCGCCCCCTTCAACGTTGAGGGTGCGTTCCCAAACCTTAGACCCATTGCTGACCTTGATCTTGTGATTGCCCGTTGTAAGTGGGCGAGTCGAGGGAGTGTTGCCCACAAAAACTCCATCAATCTCAATGTCGGCGCCAGGTACATCTGACGAGATAACAACGGTCGAACTCCCACCACTTGAGGTCGGAGTCGCTGAAGCAGTCGCTGTCCCTTTCATCACATGGTTCTGGTCAGTGAACACCTCTAACACGATGCCTTTGTTGATAGTGACGTCTTTGCCCTTTCTCAGAAGGAAAAACGGAGCAGCCGGCCAGAATAGGACCGCTGCACCGGCGGTCATAACACCGGTGGAGACCGCGTGGCTTCCACCCTCTCGCTTATTCACCGTATAGCGAAGGGGAACAAACTCTCCGTCGGCCGCGCGTACTTTGTCGATGGAGAAATCCAGCTTGCCAGTCCGGCCCATCCGCCGCTTCTCTTGCGCTTCTACGATTGTTCCAATCACGGTGGCGTTTTGCGGGATCACAACATGATCTCCAACCTTAACGTCTTCGGTAGTAGATAGCTGTACTTGCTGGCCCTGTTCAGCAGTGGCCGAGGAGATTGCCTGCTCAAGCCGACAACTAACCCTAGTGCCACTTGGGATTTCAATCTGTTGTGCCAGGCTGACACTGGCTAAGCAGACAATCGCACTTGCAACGCGGATCTGTCTGAAGGAAGCGATATAAGTCATAAACGGGTCACAACATTATCGCGCAGAGTGCCCCAGATTGAGTCACTTTCTCATCCCCCGTACTCGGTATAAAGCCGTACTAAAACGGACAGTACAGAGCAAGGAGACTATGGCGCAGAAAAGCGCTAACGCAGGGTATCACAAAGGTGCTCATCAAAGGTTGTTCGTTAATAAGTCGTCATACACAGCGCTGTCGCTTGTGATGACCGGCTGTGAGCGGACGCATTCTAAACGTGTTGCCGACAACGGCCCCCGTCGATTCGATCTCGGCCCCGGGCAGGTCACAAAGAATAGTAACAATCGCCTGCCTATGAAGAAGCAGGAAAGCCAAAATCGCTAGCCAACTTTGCTACCGTTTGTGAGGACATGTCAACTCCCTTTGAAGTGCTCAGCAACACCCTTGAATGTTTGCAGCAGTCTTCGGATTTATCTCGAAAAGTATAATTCGGCACAGACTCTCCACAGTCGCATCGGTAGTCTAAAATTCGAGGGATGGCGAATGAGCAGATCAAGCGACAAACATTGCAAAGCAGAATATCCACTAGCACGCTTAGAACGTTGCAAATTTTCTCATCACGACCGGAGATCAGGTGCACATGCTTTCTTCGGGTTATGTGAGAAGTACCCCGCCTTTGGTGAGCGAGATGCCGAGTTGACGAGTGAAGAAGCAGATGTAGCCCGAGCAGCTTTGGTCTGGTCGGCGAATCAACGTTCTTTAGACGCGCTGCAACTTATGCTGAAGCTTACAATTTCTCAATTAATGGCTCAAGTTGAGATCTATCATCTCTGTCACACTTTCCGCATGCAACAGAGAAAAACTATTCACGACCAGTATTTGAATCCTAGGAGGTCACGATGAAAGACAGCGTGATTGTATTGTTTACGGCTAAAGCTTACCCCGGTAAAGAGACGGAACTCAAAGAACTCCTGATTTCAGGGATTACCGCCTCCAGACATGATCCGGGCAATGTTAGTTTTGAGCTCAACCAACTTGAAGATGATCCGTCTGTTTTCTTTTTCTATGAAGAGTGGGTTTCTGAAGAGGCTCTGAACCTTCATCTCGCTACGCCTGGTGTTGTGAAGCTGAAAGAAGCTTCAGACCGGATTGTCATTGGAGGATTTGCCGCCAACGTCAAAAAAGCCAGAAAGCTTCGGCCCGAAGCAATAGCAAGTTAACTCCGAACATTACATTCATTCTGATTAAGGATTTGCATGCCGTTTTTCAGCAAGTGCTTTCACGTTGCCCCACTGCTTCTCTCTGTCTGTGCTGTCGCAAACCAGTTGCCAGAGGGTATCGTCCTTCGGAACGCGACTCTCATTGACGGGAGTGGATTGGGTCCCAGACAGGGTGTTGATATTGTCCTGCGCGCGGGATTGGTGGAGAGCATCTCACCTTCATCAACCAAATCCCACACCGGGCTCCAAAGCGTTGACTGTACAAATAAGATCGTGATGCCTGGCCTTATCAGTGCACATTCTCACGTGGGTGTTCTTCAAGACAACGTCACCAACACGGCTGCCGCTTTCAACAGAGCCAATGTCATTGCTGCCCTGAACCAGTTCGAACGTTACGGTGTCACAACGGTTGTGACGCTCGGAATGAATCGTGATCTGATCTACACGCTACGCGACGAACAGCGCGCCGGAAGCTTGGGCGACGCTACTATTCTCACCGCAGGGCGCGGAGTGGGTGTCACTGACGGAGCCCCACCCCAGCCCGCCGCTCCTGATCAAGTGGATCATCCTAAAACCGCTGATGAGGCGCGTCACGACGTTGATGCATACGTTGCTCACCATGCGGATATTGTGAAGCTCTGGTTAGATCCGCTTGGAGGCAAGGTGCCGGAGATGAACACGGAAATCTAT
>CALMAV010000085.1:0-3472 GCA_937859895.1 uncultured Bryobacterales bacterium
CCTTGGGGCAGAGCAAACAGCTTGGTTGTGGTGCCGGTAGGTGCGCCGCCACCGTAGTATACGGTTCCTTTTGTGTCCTGCGCTAGCGCCCACAGGTATGGGACCGACGTGCTATCCAGCTCCCGAGAGCTAGGCGCGAGAGTAAGGTGCCCATCGCTGCGAATAGAGAGATGTTTCTCCGTACCACGGTCAAACTCAGACTGGTCCGATTGGTTCCAGATGTGCGTTTCCACCGCCCACGCGGTGAATGAAATGGCTGCCCACAGGCAGACTCCAGCAGTGCGGTACAAGCCCGGCATAGTAAACATGAGAGTAAGAAAGGCCTGCTAATCTACAAAAACTTTCAGCGAGTAACTGCCCGTAACCACCACCCCAAACGGAACGGAAGTTTGCTCATGCGCACTCTCCGGAGCACTAACGAATTGATGATTATTCGTGCGTCCGCTCCCCATTACGTTCAACACCGAAGCCGGCAGGCTGGGTAGAACTTTCTCGTCTGAATAAATAGTTGGTTGCGACTCGATCAACGAGACATACAGCCGATCGTTACTGCGTTCTTCATTCAGTAGTGCCACGGTCTGCGGCACGTCCTCGATACGGTTCAGAGAACTGGCAATGTTCTGAACCCGGCTAAGCGTGTCGCTGTCGCTAAACAGTATTTGATGTTCGCCACGCGAAAGGCCGGCTGGAATCTTCACATTCACCGTGCGCTCTAATCGTTCGCCCCGATAAGGCCGCAGGAATACCCGCACCGGCACCTCTGAACCAGGCAGCACTTTACTGTCTGCGATCCAGGCAGATTCGACCTGCGCAATCCGACGCTCCGGCAGCAGGTCAACCGTCACATCTACTGCATCGAGCTTTGGAATCTTGTTGGAATTCACGAACAAGCGATTGAACTTGTCACCCCACCAACCGGCAAGCAGCATCGGCGTCGGAATATTCGTTCCCGCAGGCGCTTGCATAGTGGCTATATTGACGCTAGGCGCGCCTTCAATCTGCAGTTGGCCATGCAGCCGGTACGTTGCCTCCTCTGAGAAGTCATTCAGGTTCGAAATGGCGTTAAACAGAGTTGCCGACATCAGGTACGGCGTCCATTTCTGGTTTACGAATACGTTGAAATGAAAGTCTTTCGATTTGCGGACTGCGTCGCCGGAGTCATACGATTTTACGTGCATGGTGACAGGAATCATCTGTGCCGTCGCGCCGAGTTCGCCTTCAATAGCACTATGCCGGTCCTGCCGCAACGCGCCCACAATCTCAGATAAATTGCCCATCTTGGTAGGCGTGTAGGAAGAAGCAAGGGTGGTGACAATCTCTTCTTTCGCGAGCGGCATATCGACCGGGCCAAGATTGAACATTGGGTGGCCAAAGGCAAGAATTCGTTTCCCGTCGTTGTAGGTGACCGTCCCAGCGCCGGTCATGGTTACGTCTCCGGAAACCAGCACTGCGGCGACACTTTCGCCAGGCTGTAAAGCTGTCGACCAGTCTTTTGCCGGCTTGGTACTGGTGAGTGCGCCCCCGACTCCTCCCTGCGCTACCGGCATTCCCATAGCGTCGAACGTCGGCGCAAAAGCACGAACTGCTTCTTCGGTAAAGCCAGACATGGTGATAGGCGTCGCAATGGGCGTCATCATCGCAGGATGATCCACACTGGTATGACTTGTACCCGGGCTGCTCCCAGCAGCGCCCGTGACAACGTTGTCAGGCGTACGGGGGTCAGCCGGGCGTGTTTTGTCAAACTCGCTCACCTCGAGCATCAAGCGGATAGGCGTAATCCCGCAGATTGCATCGGGCGAAAACGCACTTAGCCGTAGCGAGATCGCCCCTACCAGCTTGCCGTCAATGTAGACTGGACTTCCGCTCATACCGCCCGCAACGTTTGTATGCTCAGCCTTGCCGGTAAGACGGGCAACAATGATGTCTTGACGCGGACCCCACATGTTCCGCGAAATTCCGATGATCTCCACTGGCACTGGCTCCGGCTTGCTGCCTTGAAAAACTGTCCAGGCGATGCCTTTCATCCCGGGCTTCAGTGAATCTTCAGGAAACAGTTCTACTGGTCCCGCTTTGGGGGGCGACAGTTCATCGGCGATGGCAGCAGAGGCGTAAAACAGCAAAAGTAGGGCAGAAAGAGCACGGGCGAGCGTAGGGAAGTGCATTGAATACGTGGACACTCGTATTATCCCAATTCCAGATGAAGTTTTCGTAGTGTTAATGTCTGCTCATAAAACGATAGAACTAATGCGCATTGCATCTATTGGATAGGATCATAAGATTGTAAAGGTAAGAGCTCAAGTTGAATGGCTTTGGGCGGAGGGGAATCCACGAAGATGCGAAGAGTATTAATTGCTGTGAATTCGATTTGTCTGCTTGCGCTATTAAGCGCTGGCTCGGCCCATGCCGCCGCCGGGAATGTAGCGAAGGGGAAAGAGGCGTTTGAGCAGTGCGCCGTTTGCCACAACGTAGACTCGCCAGAGCAGAAGATGGGGCCATCGCTCCAGGGCTTATTCAAGAGAAAGATGCTGAAGAGTGGTAAGCCCGTGAATGAGGCCAATGTTACCAATCAGATCAACAATGGCGGTAATGGTATGCCTGCTTATCAGGATATGTTGTCAGCCGAAGAGAAGACCAATCTCTTGGCTTATCTGCATAGCTTGTAATTCGAAATTGCGTCTATGCATCACGGGTGACGTCAAATGACTGTTTGCTAACCTGTAAGGGTCCGGAAGCAACAACAAGCGTCCTCATCGTCTAGCCCGGCCTAGGACACCGCCCTTTCACGGCGATAACAGGGGTTCGAATCCCCTTGGGGACGCCAAGACTCACGTCGAGTCATCAGCAACAGCAGAACTAGCCGCGGTAGCTCTTCCTAGCAATCATAAAAGTCTGTAAATGCGCTTACAAGCCTTTCTTTTCTAATCTCTCGCGATTTTCGCGTGTGGAACTAAACAGCGCCATTATGTCGATCCGTTGCTCACGCTGTAGCAGGATTAGCTCACGAATTTCCTCCATGGTTTCAATGTGCCGTTTGTTCATCTCGACCATCGTGTCGTGGAAAAGTCGCCGGTCCTCGACATAGGCATCCAGGAGCGACTGGATGGCGTCATTGATGCGGTCTAAGCGTCGGTCAAAGTTATAGGCGTAGCCGTCGCCATTCGGTGTGTCTGGTGTTCCGGTCATAGAGTCTCTAAATTTTGTGCGGTTCCAACCGGTAAGGGCGGATCACGATCTTCTAGATTAGTTTCTCACTTGATAAAGCGCCGGAGCTCATCCTAGCGCGGCCAATAACGCCGACAACGGTCTTAAAAATTGCGCGACTCATGAGGGGGTAATGCAGCCAATTGAGCCGGCAATGCATGTTTTTGAATAAAGCGAAGGGCAGCCTCCCGGTTTTCAAACACTCCGCAAATTCCAGCGCTGCGAGTACGCGCAAGAAGGAAAACTTCGTCGGCTAAACACTCGACAATTT
>CALMAV010000085.1:3482-6555 GCA_937859895.1 uncultured Bryobacterales bacterium
CAGATTTTAGAAGAACAACAATCCGTCGCAACAGTGGTACACGCCGTACCTGTATTATCACGCAATTTATGGGAACTAGGTTCGGCCGCCTGGCACGCGGGCACTAGCGCAAGTAGGCATCTGTCTTATCCAACCAGTCCTGCCGGGGCGGAACGAAGAAGTCGATATTAACTGTATCTTCTAAAGCTACTGCCATATGAGGTACATTCGGCGGCGTGCAGAGCAACTCGCCTGCTCGCACCGTGACCTCTTTGCCATCAATAGTGAACAGGAGTGCGCCGGATTCGATAAGGCTGACCTGCTCGTTGCTATGACTGTGCATGGGCACAACGCAGTCTTTCTTCAGAAAGATTCGCGCCACCATTGTCTGGGTACCCACTACGATCTGGCGGTCCAGTTTAGGACTTAGGGTCTCGACAGGAATATCGCTCCAGCGGACATGCTGCGGTTTCGCCACGTTACTGTTTTCGTCTGCCATCACAAACCTTTATACATCCCGCCATCCACCAACACAGTTTGGCCGGTAATGAAAGCCGCTCGTTCGGAAGCAAGCCAGACGACCGCATCGGCGACCTCTTCGGGTTTTCCCAAGCGCCCGACCGGTATGTCGCGAATCCACTCTTCCTCTATCTGTTCAGCCCTGCGCCCACTGCTTTTTGCCCCATGCGCTTTCAGCTCCAGCAGCCGGCTGGTAGCTGTATAGCCGGGGCCAACGTTATTGGCGGTGATGCCGTCCTTGCCGAACTCATTCGAGAGACTGCGGATGAGGCCCAGCACTCCAGCCCGGACAGTGTTGGAGAGCACCAGTTGCGGCTGGGGTTGCCGCACGGTAATAGAGCTGATGGTGACAATGCGGCCCCAGCGGCGGCGCTGCATATGCGGTATAGCGTAGCGGGCAAGATTCACCGCGCTCTGAAGGTTCAGTGCGAAAGCGGAGTCCCAGTCCTGGTCGGTAGTTTCCAGAAAGGGACGAGGGGGCGGACCCCCGGCATTGGCTACACAGATGTCGAGGCGGTCGAACGTTTGCACCGTGCTCTCGATAAAGCTCTGCAGTCGATCCGATTGCTGCACGTCCAAAGCTGCCGTTTGAACCTGAACGGCAAAACGGGTGCGGATCTCGGCCGCAAGTTGCTCCAGCTTTTCGGCACCCCGAGCGCAAAGAGCCATGTGCGCTCCCTCCGCGGCAAAGGCGAGAGCAGTCGCTTTCCCTATGCCCTCACTCGCTCCACAGATGAGCGCGACACGACCGGCAAGTCCTGTTTCCAAGACACAATCTTAGCGGGGCCGCTGTTGTTGACGCACTTGCTTCAGCAGTTGCCGTACCTCATTGGCCAGGCTCACCGCTCGTTCGTCACTCAAGTTAGGGCAGCTCAGGTCAGGCGAACGGTCGCTGCCTATCTGCACGTAAATTGACGTTCCGAAGGAGACGCTTTTCATGCAATGCGCGACCGGTAACGATGACAGCGGAGCGGCCGCGCGAGCTGCATTCAGCAAGCGACTGCCTTGGTCCGATTCCAGATCTATGCGTCTCGGCTCAGCTGCGCCATCTGTCTGGTAGAACGCCCGCTTAGGAGACTCGACCTGGATGGTGACCTGTGGCCGGTTCGTAGAACGTGTGTCAGTGATGATCATCTGGTTTTTCGAAGTTGCTGACGCGCCTAGCTGCAACAGAAGTAAAAGGGAGCACCGCAGGGGCAGGGCAGCGGTCATTGCTGCGGTCGCCGGGTCATCTCGTCCTTGCGCATGGGCATGTTGTCGATTAAGGCGAAGAGCTCAGATGCGTTTACCGGCTTTGTCGCTCGCAGCTTCCGGCCTCCGTCCTTACCGATCAGTACCACTGCAAATGGCTTGTCTATGCCAAATTTCAGCCGCAAAGTTGTGTTCTGTGGGAGCGAGCCGGTGATCCTATAGACCTCCACATCGCGTTCGGCTAATCCATCTGCCGCTTTTTCCAGCACTGCTTTCTGCTTCTGCAGCTCCGGGGTGGTCGGGTCATCTGCAAACAACAGAAGTACACGGTTGTGCCAGCGCAATTGCTCTAAATCCGGAGTTTGGTTGAGCACGACAGTAGCGGCAAACAGCAGGATAGTAACCAGCATAAATGCGAAGAGGCAACCGTTGCCGATTGCCTCTCGTCGCGTCGATCAGGGTTGACCCTGGAGCTATAACTAAGTAGTCCCCTAAAGTCGGGGCACTCTTAGCTTACCAAAAGTGATTAAAGAACCTTCTCTGCTATCGACTTTGCCTGGACGAACTGCAGCAGGTAATCCGGACCGCCGGCTTTGGAGTCGGTGCCCGACATATTGAAGCCGCCGAAGGGATGCGCGCCCACCATGGCTCCTGTGCACTTACGATTGACATACAAATTACCGACAAAGAATTGGCGTTTGGCTTGTTCGATCTTTTCGCGACTTTCTGTATAGACCGCGCCGGTCAGACCATACTCTGAGTCGTTCGCCAGCTCGAGCGCATGCTCGAAGTTCTTCGCTTTTGCCACGGCGAGCACCGGCCCGAAAATCTCTTCCTGGAAAATGCGCGCCTTCGAATCGATATCCGCGATCACGGTTGGCCGGATAAAGTAGCCGTCGCCTTCGCCTGTCGTCCCGCCGGCAATGAGACGACCTTCCGACTTACCGGTTTCGATGTACTTTAAAATCGAAGCTTTCGCGCGTTCATTGATCACTGGACCCATGTAATTTGCGAAATCGTCGGAGGGCCCAAGAGTTAGCCCCTCGACTTTGCTCTTCAGCTGATCGAGAAACTCGTCGTAAACTGCTTCGTCCACGATGGCTCGGGAACACGCCGAGCATTTTTGGCCCTGGTAGCCGAATGCTGAGGCCAAGACTCCGGAGACTGCCTGCGACAAGTCAGCTTCGCGATCGACGATGATTGCGTCCTTACCGCCCATCTCCGCTACTACGCGTTTAATCCAGAGCTGGCCTTTAGGTGTCTTGGCTGCAAGCTCGTTCACGTGCAAGCCTACTTCACGCGAGCCGGTAAAGGAAACAAACCGTGTTTTCGGGTGCGATACCAACGTATCGCCAATGGTCGCGCCACTGCCGACGAGTAATGA
>CALMAV010000086.1:0-3677 GCA_937859895.1 uncultured Bryobacterales bacterium
AGAGTTTGCGCTTCTTCAACTCTTTGAATCAGACGACCCACCACCGTGTCAGAACGGACGCCCGTTACACGAACTTTCACCGAACCTGAAACAACAACGGTGCCCGCGTAAACCGAATCCCCAACCCTGCGCGCTACTGGCATGCTTTCGCCGGTAATCGGAGCCTGATTGACGAACGCCTCTCCTGCCTCAACGGTACCGTCAACAGGAATGCGCCGACCCGCCCGCACCAATACTAAATCACCTGGTTCAACTGCGCTCACCCGAATGCTGACTTCCGCTCCATCTGTAAGAAGCCAGACCTCATCATCCTCGGTGGAGAGCAAATGGCGGATCGCCTTACGCGTGCGGCGCAGCGTCAGAATCTCGAGGTACTCGCCGAGGTTGAGCAGCCACAAAACGATCAAAGCCGTTACGTTCTCCCGTAACATCAAGCTTGAAAGCGTTGCTGCCCCAATAAGCGTTCCAGTGGTTATACCGCTTTGGCCAGTAACGGTTCTGAATAGAGCTCGCAGGAAATCATAGCCAGTGATGATGGTTCCAGCGATCGAGAGCACTGCCACTGGGACGGCAAGGGGAGAGAGCGCTGTTCCCCAGACAAGGCGGTTAGCCAGAATCAGAAGTAACTTGCTGCCGCCAATGATTAGCTTTGTAACAAGCTTGCGTGGCTTGCTCGGCGTTTTCCCCTTTGCCTGACGCTCGAGAAAGACGTGCTTCTGCATTGGCTTTTCCCCTAGCGCTTCGGTGAGGAGGACTGATGAAGCCGAGAATATCTTTCCCGTGCTGCCGTGAGATTGGAGCAATACCCGCCCAGTTAAGCTGTTCACCGTGACAGCTACACCAGGTAGCTCTTTGCGAAGCCGGGCTTCCACCGCGGCGGCATAGCGAGGGCGGTTTAGAAGCGCAGGAACACTCCAGCGCTCGCGATGAGGAAGCCGGGATAGTAGGACAAGATCAGGGCGCTGTGCAAGCGTCAAAGCGCAAGCCATTACGAGGCAGCCTCGACGATTGGCTCGCCTGGCTCCCCGTCAAGTTCAGCACGAGCATCCGTTACCAGGCGATTGGTCTCCGCACGAACTTCTGCCGTCAGATCCATCACGCTTCTCTGCAACCGAATGCCCTGCTTGATCAACCCTTTAGCCACAGGGCGCCACGCCAGCTTGCGTGCACTCCCTCCCGCAACGGCTCCTGCCAGTAAGCTTCCTAAGATCAAATGCATGTTTGTTTTACCTTTGCGAAACCCTACTTGCTCGGTCCCTTACTTTACGTTGCTTTTCGGGTTGGCAGAGGCTGCCGAACCATTCTGCCCATCTTCTTCAGCATCGAGGTCAGCCGAGGCTTCGGCAGACAAATCCTGCACGTCCTCTTTGACGCTGGACGCAACTTTCTGGACATAGCGGCCGGCAAGCAGTCCGCCTTTGATAGCGCCTTTGAAAACCGGTCGAGCCTGCTTGCCAATTAGTGGCGCAGCAAAAGCTAATGCTAAACCAGAGGCTGCTCCCCAAAGAAAGCCACTCTTGCCGCCATCGCTTCTCTGAGAATCACGCTTATCAGAGCCCTTCTGGGAGGCTCCTCCTTTACGCACGCGCGCCTCTACTTTGTCCGCGATCGCAGCAATTGTTTTCTTATCTAATTTCGTCTTAGTTTTCATCGATATCTCAATCAGTTGTCACTCAGAAGCATGGGTCAAGGCGTTTTGCACGAGCTCCGCGATGTGGGAATCCTTCAATGCATAGCTCACATGCTTGCCTATGCGACGCCGCGTTACGATCTTTTCCCCATGCAGGATCCGAAGCCGCTGAGAAATGGTCGAGAGTGCCTCGCCTTCCAGCTCCGCCAGCTCGCCTACGCAGCGTTCAGTAGTTAAAAGATGAGCCGCGAGCCGCAGTCGAGCCACGTCCCCTAGCGCTCGGAACAGCTGCGCAGCAATCTCGAAACCTTGAGCTTGGTCCTTGCTTACGCCCGCCGCAGCCGAAACCGCGAGACTCCGATGTCCATTCGGATCGCAGTTCGATTCGAAGATCTCACCGTGCTCTGGCAACGACTAAACATAACATCACTTCATCAACTGTGCAACTGAAGTTATGAGCTCGAACTGCCGAACGACGGGCGCCCCTGTGTCCCAATCCCGGTACTGATAATGCAGAAGCATGCTATCCGTGTTCATCTGCGTTCATCAGCGGCCATAAGCTCTTACGCTAGACTGAAAGAGTTTCGGGCTGTGGCGCAGCCTGGCTAGCGCGCTTGCTTGGGGTGCAAGAGGTCCCGGGTTCAAATCCCGGCAGCCCGACCATAAATAGAAGTTCTGAGGTGAGAGCCTGGTCCTTAATTGGCTTACCCAGCGTTCAGTCCCTGACCGGCTTAATGTGCACTCTGGGTAGCGACAAACTCATTTGTATAAGTCTCTGACAGCTTGAAAGTCGATTTTCGAACTTTTTCCATAGAGAATGCTAGCGCTGTTCTAACAACTTGCGCTCCTTCCGCAGGCATAATTCCATCGTGCGAGAAACTGGGCATCAACACCCGAAAGGCCTGGAGCTCCGCATCTCGATCTGCCATTCGATAACGGTCCGGCAAGACAGCGAGAATCTGTTCGGCAGAATGCGTGCTGGCCCATTGGAGCGCGCTTCGAATTGCACTGCCTAGATGTGTCGCAGTACTTGGGTTTTCCTGAAGCCAAGCTCCGGTTGTGCTTAATACCGTGCTTGGATACATATCCGACCCGTACAGACTACGCGAACCGGAAACGCCCCTCGAATCTAGCAGCACTACCATAGCGGGAATCCTCTTCTTTGCAATCTCGGTTTCGGTGCCTACCAGTACGGCTGCTTCGACACGACCGTGTTCGATGGCAGCTATTGCTGAAGCCCCCGTCCCGATAGCTACTGTCGTGACCTGCTCGGGAGCGACTCCATGCTTCAACAGCACGTAATTCAGAAACAAATGATTCACAGAACCGAGGCCCGCGACACCGACCACAGATCCCTTCAGATCTTCGATTCGACGGAGGGTCCTTGCCCGGCCAGGCATTACGACCAATACTCGTGAAGACTGACCGAGCATCAGCGCAAACGCTTTCACGTGACGTCCTTCCGTCGCCATCTGGATGACCTGTTCATAGTTGCCGGCTGCCACATCGGCGCTGCCCGCCACCAGAGCTTCCATTACTTTCGAGGCCGTGGGAAGATCATCGATCGTAACTACCAGTCCCTCCTGCCGGTAAAATCCAAGTTGGTTGGCAAGAATCACTGGTAGGTATGAAAGCGGAACGTTGGTAAGAGCAATCCGGACCGGAATGGGCGAATTCTTCCGTTTAGCAGATTCACAGCTAACAAGCAGCAGTGTGCAAAGACAGGACAGTGCGGCACGGTTGCTGAGGCGCATTAGGCAAGCTCTTCCAAGGCGGAGGCCGCCTGATCCGGCTTCCAGCGAAGCAGCCATCTCTCAAGACGATTTACACCGATGCCGACCAATAGGACGACCACACTCAGCACTACCATGCCGGCGAACACACCCGTCGTATCAAAGAGTCCCTCGGCCTGAGCAATCAAATATCCAACCCCGCGGGAAGCCCCTAAATATTCGCCTACTACAACGGCAATAATGGCGAACCCGATACTGATGTGCAAGCTGGAAAAGATCCAGGTCAGTGCACTCGGAATTAGCACGTGTCGCAC
>CALMAV010000086.1:3687-12124 GCA_937859895.1 uncultured Bryobacterales bacterium
GTGTCGCACTAGTTGCCGTTCGGAGGCGCCTAACATGCGCGCGTTACTAAGGATTACGGGGTCGACTTCTCGTACGCCCTGATAAGTGTTATAAAAAACAACGAAAAACACGACCGTAAAGCCCAGTGCCACTTTAGACCAGATTCCTAAGCCAAACCAGAGCAAGAAAATGGGAGCAAATACAACCCGCGGCAGCGCGTTCAGCACTTGGATGTAAGGGTTGAGCAAGCGAGTTAAAAAAGGCACCCGGGCCAACAGAAATCCGGATACAACGCCCCCGCCGACTCCAAGCGCAAAAGAGAGCAGTGCCTCTTCGAGCGTGGTTAGCAGGTGAGGCCAGATCGAACCCGTCCAAATCCATTGAGCTACGCGCCCGAGAACATCGCTGGGCCTGCTGAAAAAAAACTTATCTAGAAAGCCTGCCGTAGCCAGGCTCTGCCATCCGGCTACAAACAGAACTCCCATCAGGAGTTGCCAAGCCACAATCGGAACCGTGTGCTCAAGCCGTCGCGCTTTTTTCCCTACTGTCATAACTTTTCAACACTTCCTCCCGCAAATCCCTCCAAATATGCCGATACAAATCGACGAATTGGGGACGGGTCCGAATGTCGAGCAGATTACGCGGGCGAGCTAGATTCACCTCGTAGCATTGGACCACACGGCTGCCAGGACCGGCTGACAGGACAGCTACCTCGTCTGAGAGGGCAATTGCTTCTTCAAGATCGTGAGTGACAAAGAGCACAGTCTTCTGCGAACCCGACCATAGCTGAAGTAATTCCTCCTCCATCTTTAGACGGGTCTGGATATCCAGTGCGCTGAAAGGCTCGTCCATCAGCAGCATGTCAGGATCAAGAATCCAATTTTGCGCCATGGCCACTCGCTTGCGCATCCCGCCACTCAACTGATGCGGGAAACAATCGGCAAATCCGTCTAACCCAACCCGCCTGATCCAGTCTCTTCCCAATTCGTGCGCTTGCGCCCGGTGCTTGCCTCTAATCGAAAGGCCGAGGGTGACGTTCTCCGCAACGGTCTTCCACGGCAGCAAAGCATCTTGCTGAAACATATAAGCTGCCTTTCGATTCAACCCGCAAAGGGATTCGCCATAGATTTCGACAGCGCCACTGTCAGGCCTGGTAAGCCCCGCCGCGAGGTTCAGCATGCTAGATTTACCGCATCCACTTGGGCCCACTACTGAGAAAAAGACGCCCTCACGCACGTCGAGCGTCAAACCCTCAATAGCGGTGTGCAAAGCACCTGAAGCGGTCGGAAAACGCATGGTAATCCGATGGAGGTGGATCGCACTGACGCTATCCTGAGTTAGAATAATCTCCTCCCAACTGGCCTGTAGGCAAGTTCGCCAAGCGTGAACAACATTCTATCCGAAAGGGTTCTCGACTTCTATTCCTTCGAGCAGACCTAATTGTCGGAGCCTCTCTCCTACTGAGCCGTCGCCAGAACCCCGCCGTCCATCAACGCCCTCAACGCTGCCTGCACCTGCGGGTTGAACGACGCTTCCACTTCATCCCCCTTCGCAACGCCCTTGGCCTGCGTAATAATCTCCTCCTGCAGATGCCGGGAAAGCCATGTGTGCTCGGTTGTCCACTCCGAAATGCCAGGCTGAATGTTCCGCGCTGACAGGAACACTTTCAGCTCGTCAATCAACTCCGGCGTCACACGGAAGTTATCTGGGATGGACGGATGTTGCTGAAGGTACTCGGTCGCGAACGCTGTCATGGCGCCGCTGGCGGTCAGCACTTCTTCCAAACGCGTCGCCGGCTGATCACTCACTCGTACATCCGGTTGAATGCCGCCGCCGCCCACTACCACGCGCCCCTTGTCGGTCTTGTAAATGGGCCGCTGTTCCGGGTGCTCGTTATTAAACGTTTGAGATAGCGCTGAGTTCTGCAATGGATGCTGAATCGACCGGCCACTCGGGGTGTAGTAGAAAGCAGTCGTGATTGCCAGGCCAGCATTCCCCGACAGCGGAACAACTGATTGCACCAGCCCCTTGCCGAAGCTGGTCTCGCCTACGATGGTCGCGCGATCATGATCCTGCAGTGCGCCTGCCAGAATCTCTGAAGCACTGGCCGTCTTCTCATTAATAATCACGGCCAATTTCATCGTGTAAGGCTTAGCTGAATCGGGAACCACGGCGCTTGAGACTTCGCTCGATCGTCCCTTCGCCGTCAGGATCTTCGAGCCCGGTGGCAGAAACTGGGAAGCGACATCCAGCGCTGCCGTAACTACGCCTCCTGGATCATTTCGCAGATCAATTACCAGCCCCTGCAGATGAGCCGCATCCAGCTTCGTCAAGGCTTCGCGCACCTGCTTGGCAGTCTGTAAATCAAAACTGGTAATCCGTAGATAGCCGAAGCCTGGCTTTAACAGGAAGGCTCGATCCACGCTAGGGGCATCCACCAGTTCCGGAGTAAGAACGAACTGTAGCAGCCTGGCCGAGCCCTGCCGCCGCACATACACCCCAATCTTCTGCTGCCGCGCTTGAGACAGAAGTTCGACAATTTGTTCTGGCTCGAGTGAACGGATAGAAACATTGTTTATCGCTACCAGATCGTCGCCAGCCTGAATCCCGGCCTTGCTGGAAGGGGTGCCGGGCAGGGTTTGCAAGAAGATCACCTGCCCTGGAAGCACCGAGACAATACTGCCAAAGCCTTTCTGCTCGGAAGCTTCCATTTGGCGTAATTGATCAAACTGGCCTGGATCGAAAAACTGTGTGTGCGGGTCGAGTTGCCGCAGCATGGAAGGAATGGCCCCACCGTATAGCATCCGATCAGCCGGTTGCGCGTCTGCTCCCTCGGCCTGAACTACCGAGAGAACATCAATGAATTGGCGCAGCAGTGGATCTATTTCTTTGGGCACTGCAGGATCAATGGAGGGCGTCTTAGAAGTCGGTATGGGCGTCTTCAGTGACTGACCGGAGAGAACAACCGCCAAACAGAAGAGGATGCAAAGTGTGCGGATCACAGAGGGAAAAGCCAAGGGCAATAACTATTCTCTCTCTAAAGACAAAGCCACCCAGGGCTTAAACAAGTCCCGGGTGGCAAGGGTACATCGCGAGAGCTAATTAGAGTGATAATTACTTGCGAGAAGAGATGGTGCTGATCTGGTGCAGAAAAGGCTGCGCAGCGGCAGGTACCTTCGGCGATCCGCTAAAGATCTCCTTGTTGGTGATCTTGGTGCCGTACAGCTCCCGGTTTGCCTCTTCATCCTGAGTAATCGCAGAGCCACTGATATCAAGGCCACCGAAGAGTCCGCGAGACCGTGAGTAGGACAGGATCTCAGCGTGCAGCTGCGCATCCGTCATCGCAGTGGACTCTCGTCCGATAGGACCCGCTGCACCAGATGCCTCGCCGCCAATCTGAAACTTGTCGCTTAGCATACGGTCCATGCCGTCCTTGTTCATCACCAGCATGATTACGTCTGTCTCTTTGGCGCCGATCAGCAGTCCGAACTTGCCTCCAGAGATTCGTACCGAGCCCGGCGCACTCCAACCGACTCCGCTCGGCTTGCGGCAAGAGAAGAATCCCTTGCCATACTGTGCTCCGACTATGAAGCCACCGGCTTTCAAGTTGGGCACAACGATTATGCATTGCGCTTTCTCAAGCAGAGTCTGAGGAATGCCCTTATCGTCGGCCTTCATCATCTCGCGCAAATCTGTAGTGGCAGCAGCTAGACGCGTACTGGCATCTTTCTGAGCAAACACTGGCACTGCAGCAAGCGCCGCTAGTAAAACTCCCGTAAACAATTTCATATGTCCTCCACCGCCGGCCGGTTCTTATTACTTCTTACTTTCCATAGACCGTCCTGGCGTAAATAAGACGTTTCTTCAGGCTGAACTGTTATCAGGAACAGTTCATATACGAGGGAACTAAATCATGAAAGGACGTTTATCTTTGAGGCAGTTACCGAAGCAATCCGCACGCAATCCGGAATGCCGACTCCATCCAGATAGTTTGAGACCAGATGAAGCCCGGGGTTCTGCTCCAACTGCGAGGCAATCTGTGAGCAATGCTTGGCATGTCCAACGACGTACTGCGGCATGGAGCAGGGCCATCGGTAGACCCGGCTGTAGGACGGCTCCACAGCAAAACCCATAAACCGCTTTAGATCTTTGCAGACGAGTTCCACCAGCTGCGTATCACCAAGCGAATCGTATTGGGTCGCCTCCGGGTCCACTAGAAAGGCACGTAAAGCGACTTTGCCCGGCGCGACTCGCGATGGAAACTTTGTGTTAATCCAGGTTGCTGCTGCGATTGCGTGGCGCTCCGGTTGCGGTACCAGAAATCCAAAGCCGTTCAGAGCATGAGTGAATTGATCCTGTTCGAACAGCAGTGTCACCAACGTCGACGAAGAGTACTGGATGGCGCCGAGCAACGCTGAGAGAGTCGGGTCCGCTTGGGCTATTAGCCGGGCACTCTGATGCGCGGCACAGGCAAGAACAACATGTGATGCCGCGAATGTTTGACCATTCGCTCCGACATTCCAGGCATTCATGCCGTCGCGATTCACGAAGTCTACTTTGGCCTGAAGGAAAGTGCATGAGTCCGCAATAGCGTCGGACAAAGCCTCAACTAACGTCCCCATCCCTCCTGCAAACGATTGAAAGAAGCTGCCGCCGCCCGGCTTACGTGCCGGCGTAGATTTCTGCGCGCCGCGGATCAGGCTGCCAAACTGCTCTTCCCATTCGACAAAGCGCGGCAGCACGCTTCGGGCACTTAGCGCCGACGCATTACCGCCATACACGCCTGAAAGAAGCGGCTCGGTTAGATACTCCAGCGACTCCTCTCCAAAGTGATCGACCACTAGCTCACGAATCGAAAAGTCGCCGCTCCTCTGCCGCGGCTTCGAGAAACGTTCACGTAAGAATGCGTGTTTAGTCTCGGGGCTGAAGAGATTCGACTCTAAGGCAGCACGCCACTTTGTAGGCACCATCATCTGCATGCCCTGAGGCATGGGAACGAGTGCGCCGTTACGAACAATGAAGATCTGTCGGGCTGAGTCGTTTGAACCGATCAGCTTATGGGCAATCCCAAGCTCACCCGCCAGTTGCGCCACGGCCGGTTTGATGGCGATGAAGCTATCCGGGCCACCCTCCAGTTCGCAACCGGCTACTTTGTCGGTCAGGATTAAACCACCCAGTCGCGCTGACTCTTCCACCAGCGTTGATCGGATGCCGCGTTCTTTCAAATAGAACGCTGTAGCCAGGCCGGAGATTCCTCCGCCCACAATAAAGACCGGTAGCGGCATCAGTGCCGGGGCTGAAATTCGCGCACAATCTGGACTGCGGCTTTCACGTTCTCCACCGGCGTCTCCGGCAAAATGCCATGACCCAAATTGACGATGTGTCCAGGCCGTGTGCCTGTGCGCGTCAGCAGGTCGGTGATCTTGGTACGCAGTTCCGGTAGCGGCGCAAACAGCGCAACTGGATCCAGATTGCCCTGTATTGCCGATCGATACCCGATGTCCATCCAAGCCTGATCGATATTCATCCGCCAATCAACGCCGATCACATCGCCGCCCGCCGCATGCAGCTCTTTCAAATAACCACTTGCGCCCGTGCCGAAGTGAATTACTGGCACCCCGCTCTGTCGAATCCGCTCAATGAGCGCACGCGAGTAGGGCTGCACAAACCGCACATAATCTTCCGGACTCAACGCGCCAACCCAGCTATCGAAGACCTGAATCGCTCGCGCCCCAGCCGCCACTTGCAACCCTGCAAAGTCGCCCAGCACGTCTACGATTTTGCCCATCAAGCGCCGCCACATCACCTCGTTGCTGAACATCAGGCTCTTGGTCTTTACGAACGTTTTCGATGCGCCGCCCTCGATCATGTAACTCGCCAGCGTGAAGGGTGCACCCACAAAACCAATCACAGGAACTCTTCCCGCAAGCGCAGTTGTAACGGCCTTGATCGCCTCGCCGACATAACCCAAGTCGTCCGTGTTTTCGGTCGAGAGATCGTCGATATCTCCCGGCTCAGTTACTGAGTTCTCGATATGCGGACCCTCGCCGCTGCGATACTCCAGCTTCAGGCCCATCGGCTCCACTGGGAGCAGCAGGTCGGCAAAGATAATCGCCGCGTCTACATCCAGAATGTCGATCGGTTGCAGGGTCACGGTCGCAGCAAGCTCGGCATTCTTACAGATTTCAAGAATGGAATGCTTTGCGCGAATGTCGCGATAGGGTTTCAGATAGCGCCCAGCCTGGCGCATGAACCAAACCGGCCGCACATCGGTGCTACGACGCCGGCAGGCCTCCAGAAATCTGCCACTCACTGGGGCCATTCGCATCAGGATCTCCGCTTTGTTTTTATCATCAATACCGTTAGAGTTTACCCCTAACCGAGAGTATGTAAGAAATCAACGTCCAGCCTAATCCCGGGGACGGCCGCGCTTGATGCGCTTCATCAAGCTGTCCATTCGCGGGGAACCTGATTGCGTCACATCCGATTCAAAGTGCAGTTCCGGGATGCGAAAGAGCGTCAGGCGTTCGGCCAGTTGATGTTTGAGAAAGCTTCTTGCGCGGTCGAGCGCCGCTAGCGTTTCGTCAGGATTGTCACCCGGATTGACAAAATGCAGTCGCACCTGAGCGTTCTTCATATCCGGAGAGACGAGCACTTCCGTAATAGTGGTTTCGGCAATCCGCGGATCAGAAAGTTCATACGAGATCAGCTCGCCTAACTCCTCGCGCAAAGCTTCCGAAACACGCCGAGCCCGGTGATTCTCCATCTCTTTCAGTGTAGGACGAGCTTTCAATTGGGATGGGATGTAGGACAGGATATAGGATAGGGATATAGGATAGGGACAGACGGAGTGAATATCTGAATAAAGTCTAGGTCGGAAGCTTACCACCCTTATTCACAGCCTGACGGACCCTCTCTGACTTATCCCTACTACCCCCTTCAGATATTCACTCCGTCTGTCCCTATCCTGCATCATCCTGCATCCTGCCCACTATCCTGCCCACTATCCTGCCCATCCTGCCCCTGCCGTCCTAGAGTGAAAGAGTGATGAACAGCTCAGTTCTGCTAATACCAGACTCCTGGACCGTGCGTTCAAGAGGAACCTACAAGGGAAGGGAAAGGACAGACGGAGTGAATATCTGAGAGGGGTAGAAATGGAAGGTGCTAAGCAGGTTCAATCAGGCTATCCGAATCGTTATCTGCGTTAATCCGAGTTCATCGGTGGCTATAACCACTCGACAACCGACCCGGTAAGCGCTCCGCCTAACTGATCAGCCGCATGCTTCTCAGCTGCTTGCAGAACCGTTTCGGCAAAGACACGGTCACTGGACACCGTGACAACCAACACAGTTGAATTCGACCAGGAATCCAGTCCGTCAATCTCGGCTATCGATACGTTGAATCGCTCGCGTAGCCGGTCTTTCAGGCTCTTTACTACGTGGCGCTTGTCCTTCAGCGAGAAGGACTGCTCCACGTAGATTTCAAGAGTCAGAACACCAATGACCGGCACTACTGCGGTGGCGGAAGAACGGCGGCGATCCTCTCAGAAGTGAAAGCTTCCAACACATCGCCGGTGTTGATCGCGTGGAAATTGATGAGCGAGATACCGCACTCCAGCCCGTTCTTCACTTCGCTGGCGTCGTTTTTGAATCGCTTGAGCGCATCTATCTTACCGGTATGAACCACGTCTCCGTCACGCAGCAAGCGAATCTGTGCGTCGCGGCGGATAGTTCCATCGGTGACAAAGCAGCCAGCCACTGTACCAATTTTGCTGATGCGGAAAGTCTCCCGCACGTCGGCGTGGCCCAGGATTGTTTCCTTGTAAACCGGCTCCAAAAGCCCAGTCATCGCCAGCTGGATTTCGTCAATCAGCTCATAGATGATGCTATGGATGCGAATCTCGACCTTCTGCTGTTCGGCAGTTGAGACGGCATTCCGTTCCGGCTTCACATTGAAACCGATAACAAGCGCTTCCGACGCCGAAGCCAGCAGCACGTCATCCTCGGTGATGGCGCCAACCCCGGCACGCAGGATCCGCACTCGAACCTTCTCGTTCGAAAGCTGCTGTAGCGTATCGGACAGCACCTCAGCCGTACCGCCGACGTCTGCTTTGATGATAATGTTAAGGTCTTTGAGCTCGCCCTCTTTGAACTGCTGATGGAGCGAATCGAGCGTCGCGACACGGGCGCCCTTAGCCATGGCGACATCGCGCGCCTTGGCTTCGCGGTAGATCACAATCTGCTTAGCCTTCGATGTATCGGAGACAACCTGGAAGCTGTCACCAACTTCGGGCAAGCTCTCCAAACCAATGACTTCGACCGGCATAGACGGCTCGGCTTCCTTCACCGAATTGCCGCGGTCGTCGAACATAGCTCGAACCTTATTGAACAGCGCACCGCAAATGAAGAAGTCGCCGACTTTCAACGTTCCATTGCGCACCAGCATGGTTGCCACTGG
>CALMAV010000087.1:0-1473 GCA_937859895.1 uncultured Bryobacterales bacterium
TGGCGGCTAGGTCGAACGCTTCACGCAAAAACGGAATAAGCATGTACAGCTCCTCTGCGGACCGGACAAACATAACGTGTGAGACGCGGTTGCCGCTTGGCCCGACTTTGATGAAGTACCGTGCAGTCACTTGACGACCTAGGTGAACTACCACGCGAAGCGCATTCCGCGTCACCGTCAAGTCTGCGAAGATGCGTGTTGTTCGGAACAGCGCGTACCGGTCACGTGTCACTACCTCTACCGCGCTAATTCCTTTACAGTTGTCTCAAGTTCTCGGTAGAGTTCGGTGAGTGCAGCTGGCCTATCTTTCAGTAAAGTAGCAGCGCTGCCAACGCCGCACGCATGCCGTTGGTTCACCTGGCGAAAATTCCGATAGCACCGCGGACACGCCCAGCTCATACGTTCTACCTCATGGCCTAATTCACCCGACTTGGTTCCCAGAACAGTGACAATAGGCGATCATCTCGATGCTACAAAACGATATTCGGGTGATAGACGTTCGGGAAACGGAGTTCGCCGATGGCAACAAGTTCACCTGAGCGCGACAGGGCGCGAATGGTGGAGGCACCAGGCGGCACCGTAAACGGCGAGGTGCGGAAGTCGCGCCCTTGCCTGATTGCTCGCTCTACGTCTTCGTCCACATAGGTAGCCGGAAGTTCCGGCAGCATGGCTCCCATCGGCGTCATAGCGTGCGCTAATTGGCCTGCTGCCGCCAAAGCCGCGAGCTCTTCCAGAGAGTGTGCCGAGTCTACAGGCAGGCCTGCTACCCGGGTACGACGCAGTTGGCTCAGCAGCGCTCCACAGCCTAACGCCTGCCCAAGATCGTGGGCAATGCTACGGATATAAGTTCCCGCCGTGCATGTCACTTCCAGGCTGATTCGGTGATGGTCGAGCATCTGCCATCTCAGATCCTTGACCCCCACGGGCACCGGCTTCAACTCGAAATCAATATCTTTTCTGGCTAGTTTGTAAGCCGCAACGCCGTTGACTTTCTTAGCCGAAACAGGTGGCGGCATCTGGAAAAAAGCCCCTTCGAAACGACTCAGTGCTTGGCCGATCACTTCCACATTAGGAGGAGGGCAACCGGTGTTCGTGATGACGCCCTCGGCATCATACGTGTTCGAGGTCACGCCGAACGTTATCTCAGCCCGATAGGCCTTCTCGTCTTTACCGAAGAACGGCGCTAGGCGCGTTGCCAGGCCTGAGACCAGCACCAGTAGTCCGGTCGCCATCGGATCCAATGTGCCCAGGTGGCCGACCCGCTTGGTTCCAGCCAGTTTGCGCCAGCGGTTCACCACATCGTGGCTGGTCAAGCCCGCCGGTTTATCAATTAGAATCAGTCCGTTCATCTCTTCCCTTCCCCTCCGATGTGTAAGAGTCGAAAAGCTACGTTAGTCTGGTAATCAGGGTCGGACGCCGTCATCGTACGGCAGAGATTTGGAAGGCGGACATTTCGTTGGAAGAAGAGGTACT
>CALMAV010000087.1:1483-3504 GCA_937859895.1 uncultured Bryobacterales bacterium
GCTTACGACTCACGGCTCATGCGCCGTCTTATTACCTATATGCGGCCGTACAAGGCCATCATAGGCGTCTCGTTGTTTCTGCTGTTGATCGATTCTTTTCTCCAGGTTATCGGACCCTTGCTGACCAAGATGGCAATCGATCGCTATCTGGTGCCGTCCTCCCATACGCAGGTTTTTCCATTCGTTGACCGACACCTCTCGCACGACCCGATGACTGGGCTAACCCAGCTGTCGGTGGTTTACATCGCCGTGATAGCCCTTGGCTTCGTTTTTGACTTCGGCCAAACCTACCTAATGCAGTGGACCGGCCAGCGCGCCATGTTCGATCTGCGCCGCCAATTGATGAGCCACCTGCAGACGCTCGATGTCGCCTACTTCGACCGCAACCCTGTCGGTAGACTCGTCACGCGCGTCACCACAGATGTGGATGTGCTGAACGACTTATTCACATCAGGCCTGGTGACCATCATCGGCGACGTGCTCATGCTCACCTTTGTAGTGATTGCCATGTTCCGGCTCAGCCCTGGGATGACAGCGCTCATGCTGGGCGTGACTCCGTTGGTGGTGCTTGTCACGCTTCAATTTCGAAAGACAGCTTCGCAAAGTTACCGCAAGATTCGGATTGCTGTTGCCCGCATCAATGCGTACCTTCAGGAGCATGTCGCAGGAATGGCGGTACTCCAGCTGTTCAACAGAGAAGCCCGCAGCGTCGACGAGTTCGAACAAATCAATCGCGACCACATGCTGGCGTACAAGGATTCCATCATTGCTTACGGATGGTTCTATCCCGTAGTCGAGTTCTTGGGGATGTTAGCACTGGCGTTGCTGCTGGCGTACGGCGGATTCCGCATCCGGCAGGGCGCGCTGACGCTGGGCATATTGGTTGCCTTCTTTCAATATGGACTGCGCTTCTTCCGCCCCATCCAGGATTTGAGCGAGAAGTACAACATTCTGCAAGGCGCCATGGCAGCTTCCGAACGTATTTTCAAGCTGCTGGATACGCAGCCGCACATTGTCAGTCCTCCTCATCCGCTGCTGGTCAATGAAGGCGCACTCGACATTGAGTTCGATGGCGTTTGGTTTGCCTATAACGACGAAGACTGGGTTCTGCGCGATGTCAGTTTCCGCGTTGCACCGCGCGAGACAGTCGCCATTGTTGGCCATACTGGGGCCGGAAAGACAACTCTCACCAATTTGCTCCTGCGCTTCTATGATGTGAATCGCGGCGCTATCCGAATTGGCGGTAGAGACGTCCGTGACTATGCGCTGGTTGACCTGAGGCGCTTGTTCGGCGTCGTGCTGCAGGATCCGTATTTGTTTACGGGTACTGTGGCTTCTAACATCCGGCTTGGCACTGAGTCCATCCACGCTGCTATGGTTCGCGACGCTGCTACCCAGGTCAACCTAATCGATTTCGTTGACGAGTTGCCCCAAGGCTTTGAGACTCCAGTTCGGGAGCGCGGCAATGGCTTCTCTACCGGGCAGAAGCAGCTAATTAGTTTTGCACGTGCCCTTGCGCATAATCCTCGCGTTTTAATCCTGGACGAAGCTACGTCGAGCGTCGATACCGAAACTGAGTTGCGCGTTCGCGAGGCCCTTACACGTCTCATCTCCAATCGAACATCTATTGTCATCGCGCACCGCCTGTCTACCATCCAACGTGCTGACCGCATCATCGTAATGCACAAAGCAACCCTGCGTGAAATGGGTACTCACCAGGAGTTGCTTGCCCAGCGCGGCATCTATTGGAAGCTGTACCAACTGCAGTATAAGGAACAGGAAAGTGAGCGCCGAGAAGAGTTCGCATCTCGCTAACCGCCGCACCGCTCGACCTCCGAATGTGCTGGTGCGCGCGTTCGGGCGGCTCAAGGTGCGGCAGAAACTCGCGGTGCTGCACAATTTTTTCTTCTGTGTCCTGGCTGCGTCGGTATATCTGTCTCTTATCCCCGTGCTCTCCGAAGACCTGAGCGCGACACAAACCCGCGATTTCCGGATGTACTCGCAGATGTTCTCCTCCGGTT
>CALMAV010000087.1:3514-3897 GCA_937859895.1 uncultured Bryobacterales bacterium
GACCAAGGGCTCAGGGGAACAGCTTCATCTCTCAAAGGCTGGAAGCGCTCTCCTCGCCAGCTCGCCCGGTCTTACCTGGTCGGAAAACAAGGAGATGCTGTTCCGTCGCAGCCTAACCCCCGGCCTTTTTCTCCGATTGACTCTATCTTCTAAGTTCTATGATTCAACGCTGCGGCGCACGCGTCTCGGACTGTTTGCCGTCTTGGGGACCATATACCTGCTCTCGGTCGTCGTTCTTGAATTCATCATTATGCCGCAGTACGTCTATCAACCATTAACGCTGATGCTAAGTGCGGACGAAGCAACGCAAAAGGATGATCGCGAGCACGAAATGATTGACGACCGATTCATCATGAACGATGAGATTGGCCAAATTATGAGCT
>CALMAV010000087.1:3907-5431 GCA_937859895.1 uncultured Bryobacterales bacterium
CGCTTGCGCAAGCTCTGCGGAAGCTGGAAGAGCAAGATCGGCTGGTGAGTCTCGGCCTGCTGAGCACCAGCGTTGCTCATGAGCTGAATACCCCGTTGGCCGTGCTTCAGGGCTCGGTGGAAAAGCTGCTGGAGACTATCAAAGACAAGCCCACACTCGATCGGCTCGGTCGAATGCTGCGCGTTACGCAACGGCTCCGCACCATCAGCGAAGGTCTGGTGGACTTTGCGCGCGTACGGCGGCAGGAGACCGAAAGCCTTTCGCTCCGTTCCCTGATCGAGGAGAGCTGGAATCTTGTAGCTATCGACGAAAAAGCCGCTGTAGTGAACTTTGCTAACGGGGTAAACGAGGTACACCTCGTGCTCGGCAACAGCGACCGTTTGGTGCAGGTGTTCGTGAACCTTCTTCGCAACGCGCTATTAGCGGTGGCACAAGATGGTGAGATTCGCGTTGAATCGCGTCAGCTCTCTAAGAACGGCGAGCGCTGGGTTTGTTGCCGCGTTCTCGACAACGGACCCGGCATCCCAGCACACGTGATCGAGAACGTGTTCGAAGCCTTCGTCACCACTCGGCTCGATGCCAGTGGCACTGGACTGGGGCTTACGGTCGCCGAGGGTATTGTTACGCAGCACGGAGGAACCATTGTTGCCACCAATCGTTCAACCGGAGGCGCTGCTCTGGAAGTGACGTTGCCGGAAGCCTGATGAGCACCACAGAGATCGAACTCGAAGCCGGTCTGGTCGATGTAGCCGTTCTCGATGACGACGCCGACTTCCGCAACTACATTGAGGATCTGCTACGCGACGAGGGCCGCTACGAAGTACGCACCTTTGCGGATTCCCAAAGCCTCTTTGCTTCGGCTCGCAAGAAGCTGCCCGATGTTGTTCTGGTTGACATGAAGATGGGCGCTGAGCGAGGTGAGGACGTAGTCGAGTATCTGCTTCAGCATTGGCCTGACCTTTGCATTATCGTTATCACCGGTTATCCTTCGCTGGAAAGCATGCGTGCCACGTTTAAGTTGCGCGTCTTTGACTACTTAGCCAAGCCGTTCTCTATCAACCAGCTCCGACAAAGCCTGCAAAATGCGATAGATGACTTCGGCTTAGGTTCCACCCCGCAGGAGCGTCTGCGCAAGCGTCTCGGCCACATCATCAAGCTCTTGCGTGTAGAGCGTGACTGGTCGCTACGCGATCTAGCATCTGCGACCAAACTGAGCGTTTCTCAAATCAGCTCTATCGAACGCGGGACCAATTTGCCCAGCATCGAAAGCTTACTGGCTATTTGCCGAGCCTTTGACCGGCGCCCCTCTCAGATCCTAGCCTCCATCGATTTCTAGTTCTGATGCGTCTGTCAAACTGACATAGATTTGATGTTTACATCTCGTCTCCTGCACTGCTCGTGCCTGCTGCTTCTGCCACTGTTTTTTAACCAACCGAATGCCGCCCAGCAGCCCGGCTCTAAAGCTGGAAAGTTTCCGTACCCGGAGAAGCTGACTTATCGCATCGAGTGGAGACTGATTACGGC
>CALMAV010000088.1 GCA_937859895.1 uncultured Bryobacterales bacterium
GCCGCAACTAACCAAGACTCCAGCCACGGTAATCAGGATGAGCGTGGAGGCGCCACAGGAGAATAACCGGAGCCTAAGAAATCGAATACTCAAGAGGTAGGTACGCAACACAAGCCTCCCGGTGCAACTCGGCAAGTACGTACCGGGACGTTACTAAGCCGGAACCATAATGGCACACCGAATTGCTCTTAAATTCTCATGCAGGCTCTGGCTCACCAAAACACGGCAAAGCTTGCCGTAAGGTACGGGGCGCACAATCAGACATTCAGACTTGCGAACACGGCAGCGGACGTTGCGACATCAACTAGCGCCGGTTGTGGCATACAAGATTTACAAGTAGATCGTTAAGCCTAGATTGTGATCTTTGAGCGCAGCGGTCGTACGCCGTTATATTGAGAGCCAGAGAAGTTCGCAGATGCTGTTCAGACATTCCTGGTAGGGTCCTGAGTAGGCAGAAAGGCTTTACTGCTCATAGGTCTTATCGGTTAACGGTAGAAAACTGTTCGGATCCCGATCTGGCTGAACGATCCAGGCCTGCCGATCACGGAAGTATTGCCGCAGCTTGTTATCCGGTTCCTTCCCCATCGAGTTAGCCCAGACAACCTTGCTTCGGTCAATGTTTGCCGCGTTGTACACCCACTCTTCATGTGAATTGTGAGTGGGTGCATACCGCACCAGAATCAGATGCTTGCCTGGAAAACTTTCCAACTTGGATGAGATTGCCGAACGCGAGCGGTAGTAGTCCCAATGCGGCCACTCCCAAAAATTCAGTGGTCTCAACCCAAGTGGCTCCATTAACAAGTTGAATATCCCACCACAGGCTGTACATAACGCAATAGCGGCAATCACCCGCATGCCAAGCAGCCGATTTGATGACGCCAGAACATTCATCTGCTGGAGTCCCGCTACGAGCAAAAGATAGAAAATAGCGGTTTCCGGCGATAAATGCTGCGGATGAGCCATGAGCTGTAGAAAGTTCAGCGCGAGCATAAAAAGAGCAACAAAGAAAATCGTCCGAAGTGGTTTCTTTTTCAATGCCCAAGGTAGAAAAACGAGAGCTAAGGTGAGTCCCGGCCCCACATAAAATTCCCAGAGAATGACTTCACGGGAGCTCCAGCTATCTAGCATGTGGCCTAAAGTCGAGTAACGTTTTCGACGCTCCACTTCGACTTCATACATTTTTTTAAGATTCAGATGACGAAAGCTGACTTTCTTCGGAGGCAAGATCGCAAGATTTTCCGGCCAACCGTAAGTGTTCCGATTAACCACATACGCCATCTCAAATGGATTGCCTGTCACGCGCCAGGAGTAGTAACCGGTGAATAACGCTCCGATAAGAAGGAGGTAAGCTGCGGGAGTAAAAATCGACCAATGAAAACTCGAGTTGCTAAACGTGGACCTTCGAAGCCACACAAAGGCCACACACGCAAACACTACTGAGAGCACAGCTCCCTCAAAAGGTCGTGTGTTTACCAACAGCACTACGCCCACGGCGAACAGAATGGCCATCTTCTTCGAGGGTTGCCGCTGAAAGCGCCCGACCGAACCGAGCAGAAAGGCGCCAGCGATTGTGGGCACAGTGCCTGCCCCCAAATAGCTATTCATCCAGTAACTTCCGATCCCGATTTGAAGTGCCGCCAGTAAGGCGCCGGCCATAGCCCATGCCGGAGGCAACCAAGCCTGCAGCATCCAGCAGAGTGCGGCACACATACATCCCACACTGAGTAGAACGCCAATCCAAGGATGTCCCAATAACATTCCTATGGCCATGAACACGCCTGAGCCAAGCGGGTACATCGACTGGTAGGTCGGCTGCTGGATGACGTGGATCGTCTCAAAGTGCTGCCAGAACAGATGTGGCTTGTTCGTCAGCCGACCCGACCGAAGAGTATCGGCCAGTAGCATCAGGCTGAACTCATCGTGTACGCTTGGCGGATTTAGTGGAGCGAAAGGCAGCAGTGCTACCCGAATCACCATGGGAAATAAGGCGCATGTCCAAATCGCGAGTGTCTGCCGCGCGGCATAGTTCCTAAACCAGCGATGCGCGGCGATCAGCCAGCGGTCACTAACAAGAAAGCTATTGGTAAAGATCAGGAGACAAAATACAAGCGTTACCCATTCCCAGCGCAAAAGATCGGAATCAAACGGGCGTTCCACCTGAACGCGCATGAACTTTATGAGAGTTGGCCAGTCCGGTATATGGACGAACCCATGCTGTGCAACTTGCATTTCCTTGATGATGACACCTAACGTGATTGCTGTGACACCGCGGAAACGTAGGGACTTTAGCCCAAAACTCGAGGCTTGCAGTAGCCACTTACTTCACTGTAGCGAGCTTGACTTCAGCGAAATCTCAGAGACAACGGCACCCAATTCGCGACCGTCAGCTTGCCGAGGAGCAAGTGCCCGGTCAAAGCGAAAGACAACAGGCAGCACTTGCTGGGCGGAAGGAATCAAAGCCGAAGGCACATCTCGCTCGTACTGCCAACTGCCCGGTTTACAGAAAGTCTTGGATGCTAAAGAGTATTCTCCGATGTCGACGCTGAGTGTCATAGGTCCAAGAGTCCTCATCTCCGCTTCCGGAATGTACAGCATTACTTGGAGCCTCGCTCCCAACTTCTCTGCGCCTTTCGGTGGGAGCAGAACAACTGCAAATTGACGCGATGTCCATCGCCAGGGATTGCCGTCAGTTCCGTAAAAACCAGCGATTAGCTGC
>CALMAV010000089.1:0-2207 GCA_937859895.1 uncultured Bryobacterales bacterium
GTGCCAAGGCCCGCATCATCACTCGCGTATTGATTGAGGATGTCGTTCCCTTTGCTGAGCATGATTCCTGGCTTCTTGTCCTGCTGATTGAGTACGCGCAGGGCGAGGCTGACAAGTATCTGCTGCCTGTCTCGCTAACCGCCCAGGATGGCTCAAGCGAGCAGATTCCCGAAACGGCCGAGCCCTTTGCCTACTTGCATAGCGACGATGGAAGGAAAGGAACAATCCATGGAGCATTTTTTTCCAGCCGCTTTCGCAGTCTTGTCCTGAATGCCATTAGAGAGAATCAGTCGTTTGACGGCCGCAATGGAACGCTGCTTGCCAGTCGTACTGGTGTGGCCGAGGACATGGGAGCAAACGGAGCAATCGAACTCGACAGCTTCGTCTCACGCGCCGAGCAAAGCAATACTTCCATCATCTTCGAAGATCAATATATTCTTAAGCTTTTCCGCAAAGTGGAAGCTGGCATCAACCCCGATGTCGAAGTCGGTAAATTTCTCACCGAGCACGGCTTTGCTAATACGCCGGCAGTGCTGGGCACGCTGGAGTACCGCAGCCGCCTAGATCAGGCGCCTTATGCTGCTGGCATTCTGCAACGGTTTGTTCGCAACCAGGGTGATGCTTGGAAATACACGCTTGATCAGCTGGGTGGCTACTTTGAGCGAGCAATCTCCGATGGCGTGGAGCCTGTGACTGCCGAACCTGCGACTGTGCATCCTCTGGACAGGATGTCGCAACCTGTACCGTCAACTGTTGGCGAATTGGTCGGCGAATACTTGGGTGCAGCTAAATTGCTAGGTAAACGCACGGCCGAGATGCATACTGTCCTGGCGAGCGAAACAACTGATCCTAATTTTGCTCCTGAACCGTTTAACTCTGCCTACGCAGAGAAGCTACATAGTGAGATGTTGGCCCAAGCCGATATCGCTTTTGACGTTCTGCGCCTAAAGCGGGGCACCTTGCGGGGTGCCGACGCTGAGAGTGCATCCCAATTACTTTCTCTGGAGAGCACGGTACGAGAGCGGTTTGCTCAATTGAAGAACTCGGCTGTGAGCGCGCAACGGATCCGTTTCCACGGTGATTACCACTTGGGCCAAGTCCTGTATACCGGCAAGGATTTCATGATTATCGACTTCGAAGGCGAGCCTGCGCGCCCGCTTAGCGAGCGCCGGGAGAAGACGATAAGCCTGCGCGATGTTGCCGGCATGGTTCGATCCTTTCAGTACGCCGGCTATGCTTCACTATTTGGCCAGGTGCCCGGGTTGCCCACCGGCGATCCTGCTGCCATCGACGCTGCTGCCACACTCTGGACTTCGTGGGTCAGCGCCACCTACTTGAAAGGCTACTTTGAAGCAGCAGGCACGGCCAGCTTCCTTCCACAGTCCATTGAGGAGCGGCGTCTGCTGCTCGATGCCTTTCTGCTCCACAAGGCACTATACGAGGTTGCCTACGAACTGAATAATCGGCCAGACTGGGTGCGCATTCCCCTGCGCGGCATTTTGGGTCTGGTTCAGTAGCAGCATGCTCCGACAAGGCCGTGCGCTGACCGATAGCGACTTTTACCTTTTCCAGGAAGGTACGCACGACAGGCTGAGCGATGTTCTAGGTGCCCACTACTCACCCGAACGAGGCGGCACCCAATTTGCAGTTTGGGCGCCCCATGCGCGATCAGTTTCCGTTTTCGGCGACTTCAATAATTGGGAGCCTACGGCAAACTATCTCCGTAAAGCAAATGCCGGAATCTGGCACGGCTTCCTGCGCGGGGTTAATCCGGGCACGCGCTACAAGTTCCACATTAAATCCAATTTCAACTCTTATCACGTCGACAAAGCGGATCCTTTTGCCTTTGCCAGCGAATCGGAGTCAGGAAGCAATGCTTCCATCGTTCATCCGCTCGACTATGGGTGGAACGACAGCGAGTGGCTAAAGAGCCGAGACGCTCTCAGCAGTCTTAACGCGCCGATCTCTATCTATGAAGTTCACCTCGGTTCCTGGCGTCGCACGCCGGAGGGCACCTTTCTCAGCTACCGCGACCTCGCCGCTGAGCTCATCCCTTACGTGAAGGAAATGGGCTTCACGCATGTTGAGTTTTTGCCCGTTATGGAACATCCGTTCTATGGCTCCTGGGGCTATCAGGTGACCAGCTACTTTGCTCCTACCGGTCGCTATGGCGAGCCCCAGGATCTGATGTATTTGATTGATCAATT
>CALMAV010000089.1:2217-3616 GCA_937859895.1 uncultured Bryobacterales bacterium
GCATAGCTGTGATCCTCGATTGGGTTCCGTCACACTTTCCGACAGACGAGTTCAGCATCGGCTACTTCGATGGTGTGCACGAGTACGAATCGGCCGATACGCGCCGCGGCTTTCATCCCGATTGGAACAGCTTTATCTTCGATTACGCGCGTCCTGAAGTACGAAGTTTTCTGCTCAGCAGCGCTCTCTTTTGGCTGGACGCTTATCACGCCGATGCATTGCGTGTGGATGGCGTTGCGTCCATGCTGTATCTTGATTACTCGCGCAAGCCGGGCCAGTGGCTGCCGAACCGATACGGCGGGAACGAAAACACCGATGCAGTGGCTTTCTTGCGGCTGATGAATGAGCACCTGTATCAGGCCTTTCCCGACACGCAGACGATTGCTGAGGAATCCACTTCGTGGCCGAACGTCTCGCGACCCGTTTATGTCGGTGGCCTGGGTTTTGGCTATAAATGGGACATGGGTTGGATGCACGACACGCTGGAATATCTGTCGCGCGATCCGATCTATCGCAAGTTTCATCACGGCCAACTAACCTTTCGCACGATGTACGCCTTTAACGAAAACTTCGTCCTTCCGCTGTCGCATGACGAAGTGGTTTACGGCAAAGGTTCGCTCGTCAACAAAATGCCCGGGAACATCTTGCAGAAGCTGGCCGGGTTGCGACTGCTGTTTTGCTACCAATATGCTCAACCAGGTAAGAAGCTGATCTTCATGGGCGGCGAGTTGGCGCAAACGAAGGAATGGAATCACGATGGCCAGCTCGATTGGGCACTGCTGGACGACCACGCCCATGCTGGCGTTCGCCTCTTGGTAGGCGACTTGAACAACCTTTACCGAACACAAAGGGCATTGCATAATGGCGAGACAACCGCGGCTGGTTTTGAGTGGTTGGAGAGTGGCGACGCCGAACGCAACGTGCTTGCTTTCCTGCGCAAAGATCCTGCGACCGGCGCCTCTTTACTCGTCGTCTGCAACTTCAGTGCCGTGCGCCAGACCAACTATCTGGTAGGCGTTCCTCGTAGCGGTTCCTGGCAAGAGGTGATGAACTCCGACGCGACTGTCTACGGCGGTTCAGGTTTTGGGAATCTGGGCGTCGTTGAGACTGTGCCGGTTCAGGTTGGCGGACGTTACCACGCGCTGCTTCTCAATTTGCCGCCGCTGGCAGCCTTGTATCTGAAAGCACCTGATCTGTAAACTTGCGATAATTACAGAAGTTTTGGTGTGCACTCGTCGTGTGCACGCTCCCTACTCGCACATGACGAACACCGCTACCAAACTGAGCCTCGCCGATCGTCTTCGGCCAAGGCTCGAACGAGAAGAACAGTTTGCGCGAACCGGGCGCAAGCTTCGCAAAAAGTCCTTGCTGTTCAAATACGAACGCTACTGGATGCGGC
>CALMAV010000089.1:3626-5744 GCA_937859895.1 uncultured Bryobacterales bacterium
TGCTCAAGAATGGCCTAATTGCAATTGGAGTCTACCGTCGGGGAACGCAGAATTCTTTACGTCCCGTTGTACGCGAACTAGACTTGCGCTTCCCTCAATTGCCAACTGCCTTCGACGGCTACACAGCCCTGCATATTTCCGACCTGCACATTGACGGTGTTCCGGGGTTGACCGACGTTTTGACCCGTTTGCTTCCGACCATTTCCCCGGACCTTTGCGTTATCACAGGCGACTACCGATTCGAAGATCACGGTCCGTGCGAGGCAATTTATCCCGCGATTGAACCCGTGATCAAGAGCCTTCCCTCTCGTGATGGTTCTTTCGGTATCCTGGGCAACCACGATGCGGCTGAAATAGCGCTCCGTCTCGATGAGATGGGGCTGCGCATGCTGGTCAATGAAGCAGTTGAGATTCGCCGGGGCAGTCAATCCATCTGGCTGGCTGGCATTGATGATCCATTCGATTACCGCTGCGACGATTTGCCCGGAACGTTACAGACTGTGCCTCGCGATGCGTTCAAGATACTGCTTGCACATACGCCCGAACTCTATGCGCAGGCCGAGGAGCTAGGAGTGAACCTCTACCTTTGCGGGCACACGCATGCCGGGCAGATTCGCTTCCCTATTGTTGGCTCCATTCGGAACAATGCCGAGTGCCCCGCCGAGTATGCATACGGCCACTGGCGGTACAAGAACCTGCAAGGTCACACCAGCGCCGGGATTGGCTGCTCCGGGCTTCCCATTCGTTTTAACTGTCCACCTGAGGTGACGTTGCTCCGTTTGACTCGCGGTTAGCGTAGCGCCGATTGCGATTGTATCGGACATTCACGGCAATCAGACCGCCTTTGAGGCAGTATTGGTAGATCTGCGGCAGACCGCGCCCGATCTGGTCCTGCATGGAGGTGATCTCGCCGATGGAGGAGCATCGCCGGCTGAGATTGTCGACCAGATACGTGATCTCGGCTGGAGTGGTGTCGTTGGCAATGCCGACCAGATGCTTTTCGATTCACAGACGCTAACGGATGCGGCCCGGAAATCACCCGGACTGCAAGCGCTCCTCTCGAAGATCGAGGAAATGGCAGCCGCCACGCGCGAGTTGCTAGGTGACGGGAGACTGGGGTGGTTGCGTGGCCTGCCGCTGGCTCATGCTCGCGATGAGCTGGCGCTAGTGCATGCTAGTCCCGATACTGCCTGGCGCGCACCATCACCGGAAGCAAGCAATACGAGTTACAGTCTGCTTACGGGTCGCTTATTTGCCTGCTGGCCACTTACGCGCACATCCATCGCCCTTACATTCGGACTGTCGGCAATTCCATTGTCGCCAATACAGGTAGCGTGAGCTTGCTTATGATGGCAACCGGCGTGCTTCTCACCTACTACTCGACAACCTTCAGCCTTCAATCCGCCGAGTGGAGTACAACGTCGCTAAGGAGTTGAAGGCGCTTGTTGATTCAAAAATTCCACACTCTACGTGGTTGGCGAAGATGCTTACAACCAGTCGGTTTCAGATGCCGTAAGCGGGGTTGCACTACTCGTCACTTCCGCCTTCGGGTATTGGCGTCCCTTCGTACATTCCCGACTCCTTGCTTTCGAGAGCCAGCGCCTGCAAGATTTTACGGCGATTCGTATCCCGCCTGTGTGTATAAGCAAATACATCCTCAAGAAATAGCCGGCGATGCTTTCCCGTGAAGTGATACGGAATCTTGTTTGCTTCTAACAGACTCACCAGATGCGGACGAGAAACGCCAAGTATATCCGCTGCTCGTTGTGTGCTCACTTGCTGCTTCTCAGGGATTAAAGAGATCGCACGTCCCTTCTCCATACTACGGACGACATCCTTCAACACGTCATACACCCGATGCGGTAGCTCAATCCGTTCTCCAGTCGCACTGACTAAGACTGGCGTACCTAAGCCCAGGATTCGTCCAAGTTCCTGAATCTGTTTTTGTTCAGAGGGAGGAATAGAAACTGACGCTTCGTGGATCGTGTAAAAACCATATCACACAAACGGAATATTCGAAACATAAGAATCAGGTGCAAGGACAGTTCTAAAGTTCTAAACTCTCTTATCTACTTGAAAACGAGAAGTTTCCTGGCATGCTGATCCAATAAATATGAT
>CALMAV010000089.1:5754-6531 GCA_937859895.1 uncultured Bryobacterales bacterium
GAATGGTACTTCCCACTCATAATCGCGCCCCAGATGAATGCCCCTCGTAGAGATAGCTGACTATCCGGTAGTGCTGGATGCCTGTGTTTTATTACCCATGCCAATCGCCGATACCCTTTTACGGCTAGCAGAAACTCCGCGGCTGTATCTGCCTAAGTGGACGGACCAAATCATGGACGAGGTAAGTCGGAACCTAATTTCACGCTGGTCCAAAGATGAAGCCGAAATTAGACGGAGAGAACAACGGTTAAAAGAAAGCTTTTCCTGAGGCTTGGGTCGAAGGCTATGAACCCCTAATACAGATTGTCAGCAATCAGGCAAAGGACGAACATGTTCTGGCCGCTGCAATCAGAGTGAATTCCGGACTAATTGTCACCTATAACGCCAAGGACTTTCCACCTGACTCACTGGCGCCATGGAACATTGAGCTACAAGGTCCCTCCACGTTCTTACGCAATTTGTATGAATTTGCCCCCGACCTTGTAGTTTCGAAGTTGAAGGAGCAGGCGAGGTTTATCAATTCTGATTTGGAGACGCTGCTCTCAAAGCTTCGTGTGAATGCTCCGGCATTCGTAAACCTTCTATGCGAGAGAGAAAAGCTCCATCCATCCTTCAACGCCATCAAGTTCTGATGGAGCTTCGAGGGGATGCAAAGTTACAGGCTCTATCCGTCACAATAGGACAACACCGCGCGCCCTAGCCGCCGCGATAGGAGAACTGATGGCAATACCTAGCGCAACCAAGTCCGTTCACGCCGCTGCTGCCCCTGCTACTACC
>CALMAV010000089.1:6541-8009 GCA_937859895.1 uncultured Bryobacterales bacterium
CTTCTTCATGTGGGGCTTCATTACCTGCCTGAACGACATCCTCATCCCACACCTGCGCAACATCTTCAGCCTCAGCTATGCACAGGTCATGCTGGTGCAGTTCGCCTTCTTTTCGGGATACTTCCTCTTTGCGCTCCCTGCCGCCAAGATTGTGGATACAGTCGGTTATAAGCGGACCATGGTCGTGGGGCTGCTCGCCATGGCCGTCGGTGCGTTACTCTTCATTCCTGCCGCTAATCTTCCGTCTTACCCGTTCTTCCTCGGCGCACTCATTATTGTGGCTGCTGGGATCACATGCTTACAGGTTCCAGCCAATGCGTATGTGTCGATTCTTGGCCCGGAGCTAACCGCCAGCAGCAGGCTTAACTTAACTCAAGCCTTCAACTCGCTTGGCACGACCATAGCGCCCTACTTCGGGAGCGTGCTGATCCTGAGTGCCGCCCCTAAGTCCACCGCCGAGATCAACCGAATGTCCGCAGCTGCCCTGCAACAATTTCGTTTGCACGAAGCAGCAACGGTCAAGTTTCCCTATATCCTGATTGCTGCCACTTTGATTGTGCTGGCCGGAGTAATCGCGCTCTACAAGCTCCCCGTCATTGCATCGGTTGAGAAAGAGCCAGGCGACGCTCCCGAGTCAGCGCATACCTATGGCGAAGTGCTCAAGCATCGGAATCTGGCCCTTGGCGTAATCGGCATCTTTGTTTACGTAGGAGCCGAGGTTGCCATTGGTAGCTTCCTGGTGAATTACTTTAACCAATCGAATATTGGAAATATGTCAGAGCAGGAAGCTGCCAAGTATGTTCAGTTCTACTGGGGAGCTGCCATGGTGGGCCGTTTTATAGGCGCGTATGTCCTGCAGCGAGTCAAAGCAGGTGGTCTGCTTGGCAGCGCTGCATTGGTCGCTTGTCTGCTGGTGCTAGTGTCCATGCTGAGTGCCGGATCAATCGCCGTTTGGACAATCCTCGCTGTTGGCTTGTTCAACTCAATCATGTTTCCGAGCATCTTCACCTTAGGGTTAGCTGGGTTGGGGCCGTTGACGGGCAAGGGTTCTGGTCTGCTGGTCATGGCTATCGTGGGCGGCGCAATCATTCCCGTTGTCCAGGGCGTCATTGCCGATCACATTGGCATTCATCACGCCTTTATCCTTCCGGTACTTTGCTATTTGTTCATTGCCTACTACGGCTTCCGAGGCTCCCAGGTTATTCGGCAAACGGCTTAACCCTTGCAGGGGCGGTACCCGCAGCACCCTGTTGTATTGTGGAGCGTTATGGCGAGATTATCAGGAAAGAATGTATTGGTTACCGGCGGCTCGTCCGGTATCGGCGAAGCAGTGGCAATTCGGTTTGCAGAGGAGGGCGCCCGCGTTGCGATCAACTATCACAGCGGTAAGGATCGTGCCGCTGCGGTAAAAGAAAAAGTCGACAAGGTTGGCCAAGCGAATGGAGTCTCCGGTGACAGCATAATCATC
>CALMAV010000089.1:8019-8247 GCA_937859895.1 uncultured Bryobacterales bacterium
ACGTCGCCGACGAAGCGCAAATCGTTAAGATGATTGATCAAGTAGTAAGCGAATTCGGGCGGCTCGATATCTTGATCAACAACTCCGGCGTGCAGAAGGGCGTTCCCAGCGAACAGGTAGAAATGTCTGACTTCGATCGCGTGGTCAACATCAATCTCCGGGGCGCATTCATGTGTGCGCGCCAGGCGATTCGCCACTTTCTCTCGCGACCCGGCGGCGGCGTGATAG
>CALMAV010000090.1:0-2631 GCA_937859895.1 uncultured Bryobacterales bacterium
TTTCTTCGTGGCAGGGGCCGAATCGAGAGCTTTCCAGCCCTGCTGGCGAACGGCCGTGCCGGAAGTGTGATAACGATCGAGGAAGCCTGGGTTGGCGATTGTCGTGATGACCGTCGTGACCGCCACGATTAAATCGTCATGCCATGCGCTGAGCAGACGGCGGCAGATGAGATCGTAAATCTTGCGCTCGTCAGCGGGCGGCGACGCTTTGTCAACCGAGACGGCGGTGGGAATCAGGGCATGGTGATCGCTGACTTTGGTGTCATCGACAAAGCGCTTGCCCAGCGGGCGTTCGCCGGTGCCGGGAGCCAGATGGTTTGTATAAGGAGCAGCAATCGCACGGACAATTGCGGGTAGAGTAGCGGCAACATCGGCAGAGAGATGACGACTGTCAGTGCGCGGATAACTGATCAGCTTGTACGTTTCATAGAGAGCCTGTGCCAGGTCGAGCGTCTTCTGTGCGCTGAAGCCGAAGAGTCGATTAGCGTGGCGCTGTAGCTCAGTTAAATCGTAGAGCAGCGGCGGCGCCGTACGCTGGTCTTCAAAGGTAATGCTCTCTATTTGCGCGATGCCAGTCCTGGCGCGATCGGTAATGGTGCGAGCTTCTTCGCCGTCGGGCAGCAGGCGCATGGCTGCTTGAAGATTCGGACCGTCAGGGGAAGCATTCGGCTTACTGCGGAACCAAGTGCCGGTATAAGTGTTGGATTTTGGTGTGCCGGTCGGATGGAATGTCGCGACGACTTCAATGTAGTTTTCCGGGACGAAGTCACGAATAGCCAGATCGCGTTCCACCACCATGGCGAGCGTGGGTGTTTGGACGCGACCGACAGAAAGCTCTTCTCCGTACGCCAGCGAATAAGCACGGGAAAGATTCATGCCGACGAGCCAATCAGCGCGACTGCGACCCGCCGCAGCATCAGCGAGCGGATCATACTCGGAGCCAGGCCGAAGAGTTTCGAAGCCACGGCGAATCGCATCAGGCGTTAAGGAGGAAATCCAGAGGCGCTGGAAAGGCTTCTCGCAGTCGGCAGCTTCATATATATAGCGGAAGATGAGCTCGCCTTCACGCCCGGCATCGGTGGCGCAGACCAGGCGCGAAACGCGCGGCGACGTGATGATCTTGCGGACGACTTCAAACTGGTCTTTAGTTTTGTCGTAGACCGTCAGCGGCCAGCGCTCGGGCAGCATGGGGAGCAGGTCGGATCGCCAGCGACGCCACTCGGGATTGACGTCGTGCGGCTGGCCCAGCGCGACCAGATGACCAATCGCCCACGTGACGACATAGCCGTTGCCCTGCAGATAGCCCTCGCCCTGCTTAGTGGCTCCGAGAATACGAGCAATATCACGGGCCACCGAAGGCTTTTCGGCCAGCACGGCAACTGTACTGGATTCGGCGGCCGCCATCGGATTAGTTTTATTTTAGCGAGCAATATACTCGTCAGGCATGACAAATCTATTCGAAGAGACACAGAAGCAGCAAAGGGTTGGATGAGTCTTTGCCAATAATTCGAACGGAACTGCTGGTTCAAGCGCCACGTGAACTCTGCTTTGATCTCTCACGTGATATTGATCTGCATGTTCAATCGACGGCGAAGACAAGGGAGTGCCCAATAAGCGGCGTCACAACTGGGTTAATCAATCTGAATGAAGAAGTCACCTGGGAGGCTACTCATTTTCTTGTCCGGCAGAAGCTCACTTCACGCATCACTGCGTTTGCCCGGCCAGAGCACTTCCGTGACTCTCAAGTGCGCGGCGCCTTTGCACGCTTCGACCACGATCACTTTTTCTACGCGAACGGGCCGGGGAGCACTCACATGGTGGACCAATTCGATTTCACGTCTCCTTTCGGATGGCTCGGACGGGTAGCGGACTTCTTGTTTCTCAAACGGTACATGCGCCATTTCCTCATGCAGCGCAGCCTCTTTATCAAGAAAACCGCAGAGGAGCGAAGCCGCATCAGCTAGTAAGGTCGTTCGCCCTGCACATTGCCATGCGGGTCGTAGTTGCAGACCCAGATTTCACGGCTCCTGTCGCGGGCCACCGCGCAGCCTATGAACCGCGTATCGCGCCACACCACTTGCGTGAAATGCCCACAGCGGGCCGAACAAGTATTGGTGTTGCGGTTGTAGTTGCGGCCTTCAGACATCCAGGCTGCAACGACGGCTGCTGGCGAAGAGTATCCACCGGAGATCTCGTACAGGTTTTCGCCGAAGACTCCATCGCGGCGTGGGCCGAAGCTGCCGGTCTGAATCAGGTACAGAGCCCACTGCTGAGCTCGCGCCGCTAGTTGCGGAGACCAGGCAAGCGCAGGCAGGCCGAGTTGCTCGCGGTAACTGTTATGTGCCTGTACAAAGTCGTCCGCAAAGAACGCCTGAGGCCTAGATTCAGCCGCTAAAGACGCACAGATAGCCAAAGTAAGCACGAGTGGTTTGCTTCGCACGCCAACAGCTTCGCCTCTCACCAGAGACGTAAGCGAGACTTCCCGAGAGTACCGGTCCTCAATACGCGGGCCATCATCGCCTCGGGACGCCTGAGGAACTGCACTTGCTTCCCGGGTGCTTACGAATAAGGATGTCCGTTCAGAATGCATTCAGTTCGCCTTGGTTGCCGGACTTGAGGTCTGGAGTGAGA
>CALMAV010000090.1:2641-5244 GCA_937859895.1 uncultured Bryobacterales bacterium
GGAGTGAGAACATCCGAATAACAATCCGACTTTAGAGTGGTGCGCGTAAATGTCAGAAGAGGGTTTTTCAGGATTTGGCTGTTAACATCCGCGATATGGATAACGGTCATTTCTTTCTCCACAAGTGGAGAAACCTATAAGCAGTTTCATACTGCGTATGGACTACACAAGGCCCAGAGTGAGGGAAGCCATGTTCCTGTGAGTTGCACAGAGACTCGGGGAACAGAACAGAATGACTACTACCCGGATAGTGGCTCGGTTCTATTTTGCTGGTACAACACTGGGCAGTTCAAGAAACTGTACCCAGAATATGTAATGGCAAGTGATCGAGCGACAGTTGATGCTGCTTTCACAAGGTTACAAGCCTCGTGGCTGTGGCCTACTCCCTGGGAAACGCTTGGCTGGGAAATCCTCTTTGTTCTCGGAACGCCATTGGTTGTGCTCGCATTGGGAAATGCGACGCTTTGGGCCTTTTCAGGCTTTCGTAATCCAGCCACCGAATAGCACCGTCTCAATGCGCGGCCACCATCGCCTCAACATCTTTTAAGAACTGCGCCTGGCTTCCGGGACGTGTATAGAACATGTGGCCGCCTGGGTATTCGCGCACGGAGACGCGTTTCGGGTCGCCCATCACCGGCATCTCGTCCACAGTAAGAACCGAGCCCATGAACGGGCAGCTCAAATCATCCCAGCCATGCGCAATCAGGACGCGCAGCTTCGGGTCCGCTGCCACGGCTTGGCGCAGGTCACTCGTCGAACCGCGCTCGAGCACGCGATCCCGGGTCCACTGCTGGTTCACATCATACGAGAGCGCGTTGTAACGAGCAGTTGTTTTCCAACCCACAACACGTGTGATCCAGTCCGCCATGGCCGTGGTGGTGGGCGCAATAATCGCTTCCAGGATCGGATCGCTGGACTGCTGATTGGGCGAGAACGGGAATGGATCCGGCGCCGTGACATTCGAATCATAGATGGACCCGATCTGGTCTTTTTCGCGATGCGCTTCCCGTAAATAAGCGCCAGTCTCGATGCGACCACCGGAGTGCTTAACGAACGCCGGATCGAGCCCGGTCAGCTCCGTCACTTTCTTCACCAGGCGCGGCGTCGCAGCCGGGTCTGAGCGGCCCGCCAGCAGGTCGGTCACATACTGGCCTCGTGTGTAGGCGATCACGTCCGCCATGCGCTCTGGAGTCAGTTGATCCTGGCGCTCCAGGTGTGCAGCCGCGATGGAAGGCAGCGTCATCATCCAGGGCAGCGGCGAAATTTCACCATTGCCTTCGATCCACGGGTTCAGATACGGCGAAACCAGGACCACCCCATTCAGCGCGACACCGAGCTGCGCTTGCAAGTAGTGTGTGATGCGTGGTCCACGATACCCGCCATAGCTCTCGCCAGTCAAATACTTGCGGGACTGCAGCCGGCCGTTCTTCACCAACCAATCGAAGATGACACGAGAGAGATACTCGATGTCCGGCGTAGTCGAGTAGAAAAACTTCTTCGTCTCCGCTAGGGAGACCAGCGAGCGCGAGTAACCGGTGCCAATGGGATCGACGAAGACGAGGTCAGAAAAAGGTAGCCAGGTTCCGGGATTGTCGGTGAGCCGCGCGGGGTCGGACGGGCTGTCGCCTTGCTCGGCAAACTGGATGTGCTTCGGACCAATAGCACCAAAGTTTAGATACACAGACGAGGCACCCGGGCCGCCATTCAGAGCAAATGTCACCGGACGACTGGTCCTGTCGGCCACGCCGTCCAGCACGTAGGACGTGACGACCACCTCACCGGACTTCACCTCAGGCTTGCTCGGGTCCGAGCGGTTGTAGACAGGGATGACGCCGACGGTCGCGGTGTAGTGCAGCGTTCGCCCGTTCAGGGTCCAAGTCTGTTGGACCGACGCGTCCGCAGGCAGCGGGGGTAGCGGATCAGCTTTGGCGTTTGGGCCGGCTGCAGAGGGCTTAGCTTGGGCAGTAGCGTCTTGATGGTCTTGTTCGGGTTCTTGGGCTCTGACAGATCGGAGGGCGAGACAGCATAAAGCGAGGGATAGGAGCGAGATTCCGGTTAACCGATACGTATGGAGCGAGCGACTCATTAAAAAAACATAGCGCAGTCGGACATTTCGCTGCCGCTGTAGTCTTATCAGCTCAATTCGGTGTGCGGGATTGCCGGTATAAACGCAGCCCATAGTCGCCAAGAGCGCTTCATTCAAAGAACTTAAGTCAGCGGATTCGGCACTGGACCCACAAACCGCTGAATGAACAAGGCACTAAGTAAATGTGCAATGATTTCGTGGGTCAACTGCTTTTCGCCTTCCACAAAAAAAATGCTGGGTTGGCCCGAGTATTGGATCGGTAATCATGTAGGATTTTCGCTAGACCTGCTATAGCGGCAACTGGAACAAGCGGTGTATGTGCTGTCGTAACGCTCGCCATGAACGTAGCTACGGCAATGACGGCCTGCGCTGCAGAACTTCTTGCCAGATCCTTCGCCTTTACCTCAAGCGCGTGAACTTGAACAACGCCGAGATCGTGGAAAGCTTTCTCAGCCTTCACCCGCCGACGTTCCGGGTCACTTTCCAGGCGCACCTCGAAAAGCCGTGACTCTAGTTC
>CALMAV010000090.1:5254-6073 GCA_937859895.1 uncultured Bryobacterales bacterium
CGCATCTAAAAATGGAAGGTCAACATTCAGAACGATGTTTGTGGTGTGAGTAGCTGTACTCGACTGCGGCTCTCTGGGAAAAAAGCGCGTTAGTAGATCGGACACAAACGGCGACTGTGTAAGATAGGAAGCGCCGAGGCGGGCACCCATCGCAAGTTCCGTACGTAGTCGATTGTAAAAGTTGATGGCCGCGCGGTTCTCTGATTGCCGAACCCAAAAGTGAAACTCTCCCTCTGAAGGCAAGGTGTCAGGCAAGTACTGGACCGCTTTGAACGTACCGGCTTTTTCGTCGCAACTCACGAATCGTTGTTCAAACAAAGCCTGCCCAAATGGTTCAAGTGGATGGTGACCTTCGAACGTCGTAATGATCCAGCGTGCGACTGATAGCGTGTCCTCGACAACCAAGCCCTCAGCAGTCCTACGTAGACTTTGCGTTACGCAGCGATCACGGAAAAACTTTAACAAATCAGGCGGTAAGACGTCTTCAAATTGATTCTCAGAGTAGTAGAGGGGTATCTCGTCTGGAGGTTCGAATAACAGGGACACCGGCAGAAGCTTGACATAATCCCCTGCGATAAAGGGGGTAATGTCTTTCAGGAATCGAAGGCATTTCCCCAAAGAAACTCGATCCAGTGCTGACGGCCTTGGTAGGCCAGTGTGTGACTGGAACGCTTCTGTCGCGCGAGTCGTCGCAGAGCTGAACGGAAATAGCGGATCCGCAATTACATATTGCTCGATGTAAAGAGCACTCTGCTTGAGCAGTTGTAAATCAACGGAACTCCGACCCGAGAACACGCGCAGACTTGATTGGGAGGGCGC
>CALMAV010000091.1:0-3816 GCA_937859895.1 uncultured Bryobacterales bacterium
GTTTTTGCGGTGTCCGTCTCTAAGATTCGCCCACTCTTATCGAGCCTGATTGTCTTATCGCGCCACCGAACGGTACGGCCGAAATGCGCAGTCAGCCAAACGGCAAAGGCATAGAGATCCCAAACCGGAGCTAGGGAGGAGAGGCGCCGGGCAGAACGGTCGGCGAGTACGAAGCGCGCAGTAGTGTAAGCGGAAGCGATCCGAAGCATCGCCAAGGCAGCAGCTAACCGGGGACGGCGCAGAAAAAGCAGTGCAACTATCCAGACTCCGGCGTGAGTTAGAAACAAGCCACTGTATGGCGCGCCTTTGGACGCTCGAATAGTGCGAGCCCAGCGCAGTTGATGGTTCCAAATGCCACCCCAGGTTGCCTCACCCAGCGCTGTTTCTACAACGAGGGTGGAGAGTTGCGCTCGCTTACCCAGTGCCGTGATTCGTTTAGCAAGCTGATAGTCATCGGCAATGTAATCCCCAAATGCAGCGAAGCCTCCGGCCTTCGCCAGGTCAGCAGCCCGAAAGGCCAGGGTAGAGCCGAGACCAAATTCACGAACGCCGAGTGCTTGCGCCACCAGAGTGCTTGGCATAAAGTCACTGGCAATGCCGAAGGCTTCCCACTTTGCGGGAAGGGTGTGACCTCGGGCGCGATACAGACAGGTGACAACGCCAATGTTCGGGTTAGAGAGAGGAGCAGTGACAATATCCAGGTACTCGGGCGTCACCACGATGTCGCCGTCATTGACGACCCAGATAGGGTACCGAGCGTGGCGAGCTAGCGCCATCAATGCGCCGACTTTGCCATTGGGCGCTTCCACTACCGTGGTGATCAAGCATATGTGGGTCTCGGGATGTTCGGCTTGAAGACGGCGGATTTCCGGGACGCACGGGTCCGTTTCGTCGCCGGCAGCGAAGAGAACTTCGAATGGCCGATGAGTTTGCTGGATTTGAGAGGAAAAGGCTGCGCGGGTATTGGGATCAAGGCCACGGACCGGCTTCAGTATTGAAACACCCTGCGCTGTTGATTGGGGCTTTAACTGGGAGCGCTGTCGACGCGCTTGGTGAATGCTCGCATAGATGGCTAGGCACTGATAAGCCGCCGGAGCAAGAAAAAGCAGCAGGGAACCGAGCACGCCAGTCCGCTACCTGGCCAGCAAAATCACGCCACCAAGAACCAGAAGTGTTCCGGCTGCTCGACGGGCGCCGACCTGCTCGTGAAGCACAAACTTGGCAAGTATGGTTTCAAGCACAAAGGTCGCCGCTGAGGCGGGCACCGCAAAGCTGAGTGGAGCAATCTGGACCAACGCCATAAATGCAAAAAAAGAGATGGCCATGCAGACAATGGAAAGTACAAGATAGCGACGGCTGACAATGGTGCGAAGCAGTTTGGCTAGGCCCCGGCGATCGACCGTCTGTTCGCCACTGAGCTTCATCTCATAGCTCTGCAACAGGTCGCTAAACACAGTAGCAAAGACAATAATGGCCAGCAAAACCCACTTCACCGGGATACTCCCGAACAGCCCGTAGTTTTGCTCTGAGTGGAGCCGACCAGCATGGTTCCGGCAAAGATAAGGCAAGTGCCGATCCAATGACTGGGAGCTACCGTCTCATGCAGAAAAACATAGCCGAGAACGGCCGCGAGTACATAGCCAAGGCTGGTGAGCGGCAGGATAAAGGACAGATCGGCCCAGCTGAGGAGAGTCATCCGCATCAGCAGCCAGAAAATCAGCAGGACGATCCCGCCGGCAACAGCCGGGTTCAGCATGACCCTGATGTAACCCAACGGGTCGAGCCCGACACTCTCGCCAACATGCCGCATCCCGTAAGCGAGAGAAAGATTGCCTGCTGAATTGAAGACAATGACAGCTAGGATGAGGAGCAGAGTCTTCAAGTTTACGGGTACAACCCGGCTGGCAGTCTCCCTAGCACTCCGCACCAAATGATGCGTTCTGTAAGACTGTGTCTGCAAACTAGTCAGACCACTAACCGGGTGCTGGCGGTTACCCGCCATGTCTAACTTTCCCAATCATTTGCAAAGGAGCAAGATGATTCCAGCAGCCTTCTAATCTCCGGAGCTAAGTACGGCCTCTGCTTCTTTCTGTTGCTTGCTTTCCTTAACAAACAGCTTGCGTTTGGAGCGCAGAGCAAGATACTCGCGAGCTTCTTTATACAGCCGGCGGCGGTCTTCGTTGTTGAAGATTGCCTTCCGAACCAAGCGGAATGCAACCTTGGGGCGAAAGTAAAATTCGCCATAGAACCGCTCTACCCAATCCACTAACTCGCCTTTGTCCAGCCCCGGATACTGGTAATTGGGTAGTTGGTGACCGGCATCATCAGTCATCTTTTCGTCAATGCTGATCAGACCGTTCTTTTTTACGTGATCGTAAAACTCGGTACCCGGAAACGGATGGCCGATTGAAACCTGGATGGTTTCAACATCCAGTTCCTTTGCAAAATCGATACTTTTCCGAATAGTCTCGTGCGATTCGCCCGGCAAACCAACGATGAAGTCGCCGTGGATAATCAGCCCCAGCTTCTTGCAATTTGCCGTGAAGCGGCGAGCCATATCGATAGTGGCGCCCTTTTTGATGTTCTTTAGAATCTGCTGATCACCCGACTCATAGCCAACAATCAGAAGCCGGCAGCCCGCTTCCTTCATGGCTTTTAGAGTGTCGTAATCAGTGGTGACACGGGAAGTGCAACTCCAGGTAAAGTTCAGCGCCTTGAGCTTACCGCACAATTCGAGCGTTCGTGCCTTCTGGTAATTGAAGGTGTCGTCGTCAAAAAATATCTCTTTCAGCCCGGGGAAGTTTTCCAAAATATAACGGCACTCATTCACAATGTCGTCGGAAGAGCGCAAACGCCAGCGATGACCCGAGTGAGTCTGCGGCCACAGGCAGAACGTACATTGGGCCGGGCAGCCACGGCTGGTGTAGAAAGAGACGTACGGCTGCAGAAGGAAGGGGACGTTGTAACGGCGAAAATCGAGGTCACGCTTGTAGACCTTGCTCACCCAGGGCAGAGCATCGAGATCTTCAATTGGGGAAGCTTCAGGGTTGTGCTGAAATCCGCCATCTTTACGGAATACGACGCCTGGAATCTCATCCAGCGGCTTGCCCATGGCGTAGTCGCGAATCTGATAATCAAACTCGCGCTTTACGACAAAGTCGATAGCAGCCGAAGCTCTTAGGCTTTCTTCAGGGCGCACGGTAACGTGAGGGCCGACAAAAGCAACCTTCATGGAAGGATTGAGCCCTTTCATCATCTCCGCAATTTTGACGTCGACGTGGAAACCTGGCGTAGAGGTGAAGAGCACAAGAAGCTCGTAGTCAGGGGCCATGGCCACTGTCTGGTCGATGGTGATCTTGTGCGGAGGAGCATCGACAACCGTGCTATCGGGGATCATGCCGGCCGGGTAGCAAAGCCACACCGGATACCAGTACGATTCAATCTCGCGGGAAGCAGGCCACCGGGAACCGGCACCACCGTCAAAGCCCTCAAAAGAAGGAGGGTTAAGAAAAAGCGTTCTCATGGATCTCGGGACTTACCTTTCAGGTTACTTCGTTAGCGGGCCAGAACCAACCAATTCGCCCTCTAAGGACGCTACGAGCTGGTGTACAGCGACCCTAAACATTAAATGGCAGCCGGCAGCTATTCCGACCAATCTGATTTGGAGGAAGCCACTACAGCCGCATTGCCTTCGCCTGTCTCCTCCGTCGAATCTTTCTCGATTTTCGAGAAATTGATATTCAACTCCACTTTGCCCACTAAGCGTGTGTCAATGACGCTGCTGACATCAGTGGGTAGGGCCTGACCATTCTGAAT
>CALMAV010000091.1:3826-11261 GCA_937859895.1 uncultured Bryobacterales bacterium
AAGTCCACCTGCTTAAACCAAACGCTAGGATTCTTCACAAGCCGGCCTTTTTCCATCAAGGGCAGGCAGGTTCGCTCGTCCAACCAGAGTTCTCCTTTAAAAAGACCAACTCTCTTCTTAATTGGAGATAGTTGAAAGACATACGCTCTCTGCCCTGCAATCGACTTCTCGCCTCGATACTTAAACTTATAATTTTTCGGGGTAATCGCAATGTCCTGATCACCCTGCCCTTGCTGCTCAGCATTCAAATAGCGAGCTATTACCTGATTCTTAACTGTATTGTCGCCTTGAAAGGACAGCGTGCGATATGTGATCTGACCTACTTTTGAGATCTGCCGAAGCGCACGAAGTTTGCCTTTTTCTTTCAGTTTTGGGACAGAAGCATCGATATTGACTTCCATTGACGCTCCCCGCAAGGTGGAATCGTGCCCCTGCGTGGCTTGCAAATACTTATCGATGATGTTGGTGACGGAAGAAGGGCTTGAAGCATCAGCAGACCCAATGCGGGTATCAGCCGTAAGCGGAATTGCAACGGCCAGAAACATGGCAAGCGCCAGAGCGGCTCCGGCCTTTCTCTTCAAACTATTGACGAACAATTCATCACTCCCTCGCGCGTCGACGAGGCTCAACTCGAAACAAGACTGAACTTGAGTCTAACAAAGGCGACAGCGAGTTCCAAATAGGTTAATACCTATTGCTTTGGATGGAAAAAGGCCCGGTAGGGTTCAGCTATCGAGCGCTCGGGATGTATGCCCTTGCAGCTAAGATGATATGAATATCGGGACAAAGGCGGCCCGGGACTTGAATGCGTCGCGACTTTCATAGTTGGTACAGTCACCGGCTCGGGCGACACATGGACTTGCTGACCTATGGGCATGCTGGTATGCCGCTCCTGGTATTTCCCACCTCACAAGGGCGGTTCTTTGAATATGAGAATGCTGGGATGATTCATGCCGTCTGGCACAAGATAGAAGCCGGACAACTTCAAATATTCTGTGTTGACAGCCTTGACTCGGAAAGCTGGTATAACCGCAGTGTCTCTCCCCAGGACCGTGTACGGCGTCAGATAGCTTACGAAAGCTACTTGCTAGAGGAAGTCTACCCATTGATTCGTCAGATCAACGGCAACACGATGATCTGCACAACCGGGTGCAGCTTAGGCGGTTACCATGCTGCTAATTTTGCCCTCAAACATCCCGACCTAACATGGCAGTGTGTCGCTATGAGCGGCTGCTTCGACATGCGAATGTTCATGGACGGGGAGTACAACAGCGATTTCTACTTCAATAATCCTGTCGATTACATGGCAAACGCAAATGACCCCTGGTTTCTGGAACGGTATGGCAAGATGCGCCTGATTCTGGCAGTGGGGGATCACGACATCTGCCTGGGCGAAAATTACAAGTTTGCCCATGTGCTTGGCGCGCATGGGATACCGCATTGGCTGGATGTCTGGGGCGGCGGACAGAAACACGACTGGCCGCTTTGGCATCGCATGGCGGACAAGTTTTTCTAGCTACATTGGTACGCTTGCCTTCATAGTTTTGCCAACGTGTTATCAAATTCCCTTGAGGTAAGAGATGCCGAAGATTGGAATCATTTATGGAATGGAGAATACCTTTCCAGGAGCACTGATAGACCGGATCAACAGCAAGAACGTTCCGGACGTAAGCGCTGAACACATCCACATCGGCGGTATCAAAATGGCTGAGCCGAGTGGCTATCGCGTGATCATCGATCGCATCTCGCAGGACATTGAGTTCTATCGCGCCTACCTGAAGAACGCTGTACTAGGAGGCACGATCGTTATTAACAACCCGTTCTGGTGGAGTGCCGATGATAAATTTTTTAACTACGCTCTGGCCAGCAAGCTAGGCGTCGCTGTTCCGAAAACAGTGATCCTGCCGCACAAAGTTCATCCTCCCGGTACGACGGATCAATCCATGCGAAACCTACTGTTTCCGCTGAACTGGGACGAGATCTTCAGCTATATCGGCTTTCCTGCTTTCCTGAAGCCGTTCAGTGGTGGTGGCTGGAAGAACGTCTATAAGGTTGAAAATCCTGATGACTTCTTCGAAGCGTATGACCAGACCGGCTCGCTCTGCATGACATTGCAATCGGCGGTGGAGTTTAAAGAATATTTCCGTTGTTATGTGATTGGGCGAAACAAAGTTCGGGTAATGAGTTACGACCCTAAGCAACCGCACCACCTCCGCTATTCGCGCAATGGAGCAAGCGGTTCAAAGGAATTGCTCGAACATGTGGAGCGCGACTGCCTGACACTGTGCCGTGCGCTGGGTTACGATTTCAACACTGTCGAGTTTGCAGTTCAGGATGGAGTGCCGTACGCTATTGATTTCCTGAATCCGGCACCGGACGCCGACGTTCACTCAGTTGGCCCGGAGAACTTCGAATGGGTGGTGGAGAACGTGGCGCAGCTAGCAATTGAAAAAGCTCTTAGCGAATGGGAGCCCCAGGGCGAGTATGGCTGGAGCCGCTTTTTGCAGGGTAGTTCTTTGTAATAAATGCTGCTAGGCCCGGATAGCTCGAGAACGGAAGGAACGCATGAAGCCAAGTCTGACGATCGGAATTGAAGAAGAGTACCAGACGATCGACCCTGAGACTCGGGATCTCCGGTCCCATATCGACGCCGAGATTATCGCTAAGGGCAAAACCGTTCTGAAGGAAGCAGTCAAGGCTGAGATGCACCAGTCAGTGGTTGAGATTGGAACCGGCGTCTGCCACGACATCAAAGAAGCTTGCCACCAGCTAAAGACTCTGCGGTCTCAAATCTGCGATCTGGCCCGCAAGAACGGCTTGCACCTGGCTGCTTCCGGTACGCACCCCTTTGCCGATTGGCGCAAGCAGGAGATTACGCAGGATGACCGGTACCAGGTAATTGTAGAAGACCTGGGCATGGTCGCGAGAGCCAATCTCATATTCGGCTTGCACGTTCATATTGGGGTAGAAGACCGCGAAACCGGCATTCAGCTGATGAACGCGGCCCGCTACTTTTTGCCGCACATTCTCGCGCTTTCTACGAATTCACCGTTTTGGCTCGGCATGGATACCGGGCTCAAGTCTTACCGTTGTAAAGTCTTCGATAAGTTCCCGCGCACTAATATTCCGGACTACTTCCCGAGCTGGGGCGAGTACGAACGCTTTGTGGATTTGTTGGTAAGAACCAATTGCATCGACAACGCCAAGAAGATCTGGTGGGATATCCGGCCGCACCCAAACTTTCCCACGCTCGAGTTTCGCATCTGCGATGTTCCGATGCGTGCTGACGAGACCATTGCCATCGCCGCGTTGATCCAGGCAACGGTGGCCAAGCTGTACAAATTGCATGAGGGCAATCAGAGCTTTCGACTTTATCGGCGCGCATTGATCATGGAGAATAAGTGGCGAGCCTTGCGTTACGGCCTGGATGGCAAGATCATCGACTTCGGCAAGGAGACTGAAGTGCCAGTGCGCGACTTAATTTACGAGTACCTGGCTTTCATTGATGACGTGGTGGACGAACTTGGTTCCCGCGATGAAATCAATTACATTCATCACATCCTGGAAAACGGAACGGGAGCCGACCGGCAGCTGCGAGTTTTCCGAGAAACCGGCGACCTGACCAAAGTAGTCGATTATATTGTGAGTGAAACAGAAGCAAATTTGGGTCGAGGCGCAGCCGTGTTTAGCGCATCCGGGACGAGCCAATGAGGACTGAGCTGCACGGTACGTCCTTCGATAGCGAACTAACGCAGGGTGCCTACAATGCGGTGAACGTCTGCCTGCAGATAAAAGCCTCTGAGAAGGTGACTGTAATTACGGACCGAGCAACTCGAGAGATTGCCGCCAGCCTGGTTGCAGAACTCGAGAAATCCGGGTGTACCTTTCGCTCCTTTGTATTGGAAGACCTCGCCCCTCGTCCCTTGCAGACCATGCCGGCGGTTGTGCTGGAGGATCTGGAGTCGAGCAACGTCAGCATCTATGCAGTTCACGCCCAGCCCGACGAACTGAAGACACGCATGCAGATGTGCGAGGTGGTGAATCGGCACAAGCTTCGCCATGCGCACATGGTGAATATCGAGAAACGAATCATGTTAGAAGGCATGCGGGCGGATTTTGCAAAGGTGGACGAGCTGACTCTGCGCGTGATGAACATCGCGAACAAAGCTTCTTATCTACGGGCAACCACACCGGCCGGGACCAATCTTCGGGCTGAACTCTCGCCCGATTACCGCTGGATCAAAACGAGCGGCATTATCAGCCGGGACAAGTGGGGCAATCTGCCGGGAGGCGAAACATTTACTTCTCCCCTGGAAGTTAACGGGACGTTTGTCGTGGACGGAGTGGTCGGCGATTATCTCTGCGCCAAATACGGAGACCTTCACCGCCAGCCCCTAACGCTGCGTATTGAGAAGAACCGCCTGATAGAGGTCTCTAGCGATAACAAAGAACTGGAACAAGAGTTCTGGGAGTACACGCATCGTGATGAGAACAGCAATCGGGTGGGTGAACTAGCCATCGGCACCAATTTAGCCGTCAGCGAAGTGGTGGGTAATATCCTGCAGGATGAAAAGATTCCTGGCCTGCATCTGGCCTTTGGTGATCCATACGGCTCGCACACGGGAGCTCAGTGGAGTTCGACAACACACATCGACGTTGTAGGCCGCAACTTCGATATCTGGGCTGAAGAGCTTCAGATTATGAAGCAAGGCCGGTTCGTCATCTAGGCTTGGTAGCCGTGATTCCTGAGTATCGAGAGAAGTTTAACCGCGAGTGGACGCCCGCTTCTTACCGGCGCTTGGCGAGTGAGCTGGAGTCAACGGCCGGTACTCCGATTGGCTTTCGCTGCCTGGAGACTCCGGTGTTCTTACCGCGCCAGCTTATCGATAAGATGGTCCGCTATGGGCGCGAGCTCTATGCGCAGCTTGCTTCCAATGCTGAATATCGCAAGGCTTCGGAAACAACGGTACCGCCGCGCTATAACGTGCCGCACCAGCCTGAGCATCCCGTGTTTCTGCAAGCTGATTTCGGGTTGATCGAAGCCCCTGACGGCAGCCTGGAGCCAAAGCTTGTTGAGATTCAAGGGTTCCCATCTATCTACGCGTTTCAATCCGAGATGGCGGTGGTGTACGAGCGTACGTTCCGGCTCAGAGAACAATATGATTCAGGTCTCTCTTACTTACTAGATGGCCTGACTGAAACCGGGTTCCGAGACCTGATGAGCCGCGCCATTCTTGGTGATCATGCGCCCGAACAGGTCGTGCTTCTCGAAATCAATCCCTTCAAGCAAAAAACTCTGTGCGACTTTCTGGCAACCAGACGGCTACTCGGTTTGAAGATCGCGCCCGTCACTGAGGTGAAGAAGCGCGGGCGCAAACTGTTCTTCGAAGACGTCGAGATTAAGCGAATCTATAATCGCGTGATCGTCGATGAGTTGGTTCAGAAGAATACAGAGCTGCAATTCAATTTGACCGACGATATAGATGTCGAGTGGGCCGGGCATCCTAATTGGTTCTTCCGTTTAAGTAAGTTCTCCCTACCATGGTTCGAGCATCCATGCGTGCCGCAGACCTGGTTCCTTCACCAACTGGATGAGCTTCCGAACAATCTTGAGGCTTACGTTCTGAAGCCACTCTACTCGTTTGCTGGAAGAGGCGTGACAATCGCCCCTTCTCGCGCCGAGATCCAGGCAATCCCGCAGGAACAGCGGCCTAACTACATTCTTCAGGAGCGAATGAACTTCGTCCCGACAATCAGGACGCCTGAAGGCATGACAAAGGTTGAAGTTCGCATCATGTACATCCGCGATGGAGATGAGTACCGGGCAGTTACTACTGTTATCCGCACAGGTCGGGGCAAGATGATGGGCGTTGATTTCAATCGAAACCTGACCTGGGTGGGAGCGTCGGCAGGATTCTTCCCGGCATTGTGACGAGGAGGAGTAAACTCTAAAAGTTTATGGCAATCGATCCCCGGGCCGGCAAGCTCGCTGAGCCTTCGCAGCTGGCGAACATTCCAAGGCTGGTCACCAGCTACTACGCTTTGCATCCTGACGTTGCAAAATCGACCGAACGGGTTGCTTTCGGCACCTCGGGCCATCGCGGGTCATCCTTTCTCTCGTCATTCAACGAAGACCACATTGCCGCCATCACACAGGCGATCTGCCGTTATCGCAGCGAACAAGGAATTACCGGTCCGCTCTTTCTGGGGATGGATACCCACGCCCTTTCTGAGCCCGCCTTGGCAACCGCGCTTGAGGTTCTAGCTGCGAACCAAGTCACGACGATGATCGATGGAGATGGAGGCTATGCGCCGACACCGGCCATCTCGCATGCCATCCTCCGAGCAAACCAAAAGGCTGGACCCGGAGAGGAGCTTGCCGATGGCATCGTTATCACGCCATCGCATAACCCTCCGGAAGATGGCGGCTTTAAGTACAACCCGCCGAGTGGTGGGCCGGCTGACACGAGTGCTACCAAGTGGATCGAGAACGAAGCGAATCGACTGCTGGGGGACGGATTGCGCGAGGTACGACGAATTCCATTTGCCCAGGCCATGGCTGCGTCAACCACACATCGCTACGACTACGTCTCCGGCTATGTGAACGAGCTTGAGTCTGTCATTGATTTTGACGCCATCCGGAACGCTGGCCTGCGGCTTGGTGTCGACCCACTGGGTGGCGCGGGCGTAGGGTACTGGCCTCGCATTGCCGAACGTTACCGGCTCAATCTGACCGTTGTGAACACCGCTGTCGATCCGACGTTCCGCTTCATGACGCTCGATTGGGATGGCAAGATCCGAATGGATTGCTCGTCGCGGTATGCGATGGCCAGCTTGATTGCGCTTAAAGATAAGTTCGATGTAGCGTTTGCCTGCGATACCGATCACGACCGGCACGGCGTTGTGGCGCCAAGCGTTGGACTGCTGAATCCGAATCATTATCTAGCAGTGGCCATCGATTACCTGTTCCGGAACCGCCCCCAGTGGAAGGCTGATGCGGGGGTGGGTAAGACACTGGTCAGCAGCAGCATGATCGACCGTGTAGCTGCGAGCCTCGGCCGCAAGCTCTACGAAGTTCCAGTTGGCTTCAAATGGTTTGTGGATGGGTTGCTGAACGGGTCGCTCGGATTTGGAGGCGAAGAGAGTGCCGGAGCTTCGTTCCTGGACTTTGCTGGTGGGTCCTGGAGCACGGACAAAGACGGTCTCATTCTTGGACTGCTCTCGGCGGAGATCACAGCAAAGACCGGTGCCGATCCTGGGCAGTATTACCGCAAGCTTACCGAGAAGTTCGGCGATCCGGTTTACGAGCGGATTGATGCTCCCGCGTCCCCTGACGAGAAAGCAATCCTCGCAAAGCTTTCACCCGAACAGGTGAGCGCTAAAGAACTAGCAGGCGATCCCATTGAAGCCATGCTGACCAAAGCACCGGGCAACG
>CALMAV010000091.1:11271-16531 GCA_937859895.1 uncultured Bryobacterales bacterium
GGCGCACCGCTAGGCGGCTTAAAGGTTACAACAAAGAACGGATGGTTTGCCGCACGGCCGTCAGGGACGGAGAACGTCTATAAAATTTATGCAGAAAGCTTTCTGGGTAAAGAGCATTTGCAGCGTTTGCAAAAGGAAGCCCAGGATTTAATCTCGAAGGTCTTTGCTAGCCAATCGTAATCACTTCACCTGCCTTGATTGTCTCCAATGCAAGTACCAGATCCGGCATAAGCGGGAGAAGGTCAGAGAGGCGATTTGTCTTTGCCCGAAGCATCATAATTGAGATTGGGCCACTTCTAAGATTCTGCTGTTCGTGTATGTGCTGGTCAACAGTAATAAGGACTTCAAAGCCGGCTTCCTTCAGCTGCACTGAGTAAGCGGCCATTCTTAAGGCCCGCTAAGCCAGCATACTTCGTTGTTACCACCTGATGTTTTTGGAAGTGATCACGAAGTCTCCAATCGACACACTCGTCGAGCAGAATTCGCATCAGCATGGTGCAAGCAGGAGTGTTTTTGCCTCCTCTAATACTTGGCAAGCTGCTTTTCGTGAAACAGTAGGAAAGCCTTCCAGAAAATCTTCTAAGCTGGCGCCGCCTTCGAGATATTCAAAGAGAGTCTGAACTGGAACACGAGTCCCGCGGAATACTGGAACACCGTGCATAGTCTCGGGATCGACCGTTATGAAATCGCTTATCTCTTGCCTCCTCTGTCCAAAATACTCTCGTCGGCTAATTACTCGTGAAGGCAGTATTGGACAGGCGCGACAACTTGGAAGAACCCGCCGCTGACTGCCACTGCACTGGGCTGGCGCGATTCGCTAAAAAGCTGTCGCCCAGTTCTCAACACCTGGAAGGCTCTCGACTTGCCTGAACGCTCTGTCGTTGGTGACCAATATCGCGCCGATTGTAATGGCATGAGCCGCAATCTGCATATCAAGTGGTCCGAGAGATTTGCCGAGCTGTTCTTGCCTAGCCCGGAGAATGCCGTAAGCGGCTGCCTCCTCCCTGCCCCACGCCAAAACCTTGATACGGGCTAGGAACCATTCTAAGGATTTCCGCTTAGCCTCGCCGTCCCCTGATTTTGCGACTCCATATAGGAGCTCTGCTTCAGTCACTACGGATACACAAGCAACGTCCCCGGGGGAGAGCGCGGCGAGCCTATTGCGAGCTGCAACAGACTTCGCTTTAAGAATATAGATAATTGTATTCGTATCCAACAGGTACAGATGACTCAAAGCTCATCCCTGACCTCTGCAAGACCTTGGGCCCGGTTAGCTAGGAAATCGTCCGAAAAGCCTGCTTCATCGAGTGCTGCATAGACATCCTCCCATGTGGCTGGCGCCTGTGACAAAATCAGATCTCCGTTTTGTGGGTCGCGGCGCATATACACTTCATCTGTCGTAAACCGGAATTCGGCAGGAATGCGAACGGCCTGGCTTCGTCCGCTCATAAAGACCCGGGCTTTGGATAACTGTGGCATTTTGCTGTCCTGAGATATAGCATGCTATATCTCAGGACAAAAGACAACATTGTAACGCCCGATAGCGATTTTCCCCAGCAGATTCACCCCAGTGGAGCTTTGCGAGAAGGCGCAGATATGCGGAAGTCGCAAGGAGACCCTCCTCATCGTGACAACGCGAACGGTTAATTATCCATTGCTACACTTCGAATCGTGAAGAGCAGTAAGTTGACGCGGCGTGAGGTGCTGGCCGTTTCCTTAGCAGCATCCGTTATGCCCATAAATCTGGGGTACGGCCAGGGCGTTTCGGGGCGGGCCGTGAAAGCGCAGCCCAGAGGCAAGCCATCCGGCATTCCCTTCAACGCCGGCTTCACTGATATAGCTTCACAGGCCGGTCTTCGCGAGCCGCTCATATATGGTGGCGCTGAAAAGAAGACCTACATTCTCGAGACTGTGGGCTGCGGCTGCGCTTTCATTGACTACGACAACGACGGCTGGCTCGATATTTTCACATTAAGCGGGCAGTTACTGGAAAATACTCCCCAGACCGCGACAAACCGTCTATACCACAACAATCGCGACGGCACTTTTACCGACATCACCGACAAAGCCGGCCTGCGACGAACCGGTTGGGCATCGGCCGTTACCGTTGCTGACTTCAATAATGACGGGCATGACGACTTATTCGTCACTTACTACGGCCAGAACGTGCTTTACCGCAATAATGGCGACGGCACTTTTACCGACATCACAGAGAAAGCGGGACTGATTCATCCGGCTAAGCGATGGGGGTCCGGCTGCTGCTTTGTTGATTATGATCGCGATGGCAAGCTAGACCTCTTCGTTGCCAACTACCTGGATTTCAACCCGGACAAAGTACCTAAGCCAGGCGAAAGCACCTTTTGTAATTGGAAAGGTGTGCCGGTCAACTGCGGGCCGCGGGGTTTGCCGCCTGGTTACGTAACGCTTTATCACAACAATGGTGATGGCACATTCACTGACGTCAGTGAGAAATCCGGTCTCCCAAAAGTAAAAGGCAGTTACTGCATGACCACGGTAGCTGCGGATTTCGACAACGACGGCTGGCCCGATATTTATGTCGCTTGCGATTCGACGCCTAGCTTTTTATTGAAGAACAATCATGACGGCACCTTCACAGATGTAGGACTAGAGAGCGGCGTCGCTTTGAATGAGGATGGCATGGAACAAGCAGGAATGGGCCTCGGCATTGGCGACGTCTACCTGCGTGGCAACCTCGACATTCTGAAAACGCACTTTGCCGACGACACGGCTATCCTGTATCGCAACGACGGGAAGGGCAGCTTCGAAGACGTGACGAACTCGGCAGGATTGGGCGTCGAAACGCGGTTCATTGGCTGGGGCGCTGGCATCTTCGATCTCGATAACGACGGTTATCCAGACCTATTCTGGGTCACTGGCAGTGTGTACCCGGAGATTGAAAGGGCGCTTCCCAACTATCCTTTCAAGAGTCCTCGCATCGTTTTCCGCAACCTCCGCAATGGAAAGTTCGAAGAGTTGCTGGGCGAAGCCGGTACTGGCGTTTCGGCTGAACATGCCAGCCGCGGCTGCGCATTTGGTGACTTTGACAACGACGGCGATATGGATTTGCTCATCATGAACATGAACGAGCCGCCCTCGCTGCTGCGGAATGACTTGTCCGGAAAGAACCACTGGATTAAAGTAAAGCTCGTTGGAACCACATCCAACCGCAGTGCAATTGGTTCCCGCGTCACGGCTCGCTATGGCGACAAGGAGCAGATCCAGGAAGTTCTTAGCCAGGCCAGCTTCTATTCGGCAAACGATCAGCGACTACACTTCGGGCTCGGCCCTGTCGATAAGGTTGATTTTGAGATCCGCTGGCCCAGTGGTAAATCAGAGAAGTTGGCCGCAGTAGACGCCGATCGTCTGCTGATCATTAAAGAAGGAGCGGGCATCGTTTCCGCGCAAGCTTTTGGCCGTAAGACCTAACCCGGGTACTAGTCCTTTCCTATTGATTGTGGCAGGTTCATAAGCTACCATTCGTCTAAGCAGGCTTTGGGGTAAGTGGTGTTCCCCTCTCGCGTTCGCGCCAGGTGTGCACGAACGTTTAGAGACATAAGGGAGCCTACCCCGCCTATTCGGGAGATAACTGGTTCATGAAAATGGTTTTTGCGAAGGGTGTGGCAGTGTTGTTGGTTCTCATTTCTGGCTATTTTGCCCAGGAAGTGAATGCCACTCTAACCGGCTCGGTTACTGACCCATCCGGTGCGACCGTACCAGGAGCCTCGGTGTTGGTCCATAACAACGACACCAACACTGATGTCCGGACCGTTACGGCTGACGCAGCCGGCGAGTTTACGGTGACTAACCTGCCCGCTGCTGTTTACACGGTGTCTGTCAAAGCAAGCGGATTCCGCACTTATTTATCGAGCAACGTGGTCCTGCACGTAGCCGAAAAACGTTCTCTCTCCGTCGAGCTGCAGACCGGTCAGGTCAGCGAGACCGTCAATGTCTCTGAATCAACCATCCCTGTTCAGACTTCCACGTCAGCTCAGGCGGGAACTATCACCGGGACACAGGTGAGGGAACTACAGCTCAACAATCGTAATTTCGAGCAGTTAGTCACTCTTCAGCCGGGAGTTACTTCTGGCTTGCCGGATATTATTAACTTCGGAATTTCAAATACCAGTTCGGTGGTGATCAACGGTGCTCGCGCGGGTGCAAATAATTGGACTGTGGATGGGGCCGACATCAACGACAGTGGGTCTAACGCCACACTGTTAAACGTGCCGAGCGTAGACGCAATTCAAGAGTTCACTCTGGCCCGCAGCGGCTACGATGCGCAGTATGGGCGTAGCGGCGGTGGTCAGGTTTTGACCGTCACTAAGTCGGGCACGAGCCAGTATCATGGAGACGTTTATGAGTTTGTCCGCAACGACAAGTTCAATGCCAACAGCTTCTTCTCTAACCTGGTAGGAGCGAAGAAGCCACCACTTCGCTACAACGACTACGGTTTTACAATTGGCGGACCGCTGTTCATCCCCAAGCTCTACAGCCGAAAAGAATCGCAGACGTTCTTCTTCTGGTCGGAAGAGTGGCGCAAGACCGGGCAGCCAAGCAGCAATACAGCGGTTGTGCCTACTGCTGGGCAACTAGATGGAACATTCAACGGTGTGGTTCTAAACCCGGCTAGTGCTCCGGCCGGATGCGTCACCAATAGCACGCCAGGCAACGCAAGAACAAACGTTGCGCAAATCAATCCAGCTTGTATCAGCAACAACGCCAAGGTTTATATCCAGAACGTATATTCGCAGTTCCCGGCCAACGCCGGCAACGGAACACAGTACATTTCAAATACGGTTGCGAAGAATAACTACCGTCAGGATATTGTCCGGCTCGATCAGAACATTACAGATAAGATTCATGCATTCGGACGATTCATGCAGGATCAGGTTCCAACCACCGAGCCTGGTGGTCTGTTCGCCGCTTCACCTCTGCCGAACATCTTTTCTACGGCAACGAACGCTCCGGGGAAGAACGTCGTAGCAAACGTTTCTTGGGCAATTTCGCCAACAGTAGTTAATGAAGCAGCTTTCAACTACTCCTGGGGTGCAATCAATAGCAACCTGACCGGCATCACCAATTCATCGGCCGTCAATGCAGCGCTTTCTGGAAACCTGCCGTACAAGGATCCTTATGGTCGAATCCCTGGGGTCACAATAGATAACTTCAGCGGAATTCCAACTCCGAGCGCGCCTTACTTCGAACGCAATATTGATAAGCAGATCTATGACAACTTTTC
>CALMAV010000091.1:16541-23727 GCA_937859895.1 uncultured Bryobacterales bacterium
CCGCATACGGTGCGCGTTGGCGCCACCGCACAATTCTTGACTAAGACTGAAAATGGCCCAAACCCAACGAATGGAACGTTTCGCTTTACTAATACTCCGGACGGTTATTCCTCCTTTGCTAACTTTCTAATCGGACGAGCTTTTCAGTTCACTCAGTCCAGCAGAGACATTATTCCGCACCTGAACTACACCAATGTCGAGACCTATCTGCAAGACGACTGGAAAGTAACCCCCAGGCTGACACTGAATTTAGGTTTTCGCTATAGTTTTTTCCCGACCGCTACTGACAGCAACAATGTCCTGAATAATTTTGATCCGTCCGCCTATAATCCAGCTGCTGCTCCGGTATTGAATCCAGCTACTGGTTCATTCGCCAATAGGTCAGTAACTCCCTCCAACTATGTAAACGGCATCATCTTCCCGCAAGGTTCGGCTTGCGCCGCCGCGCAACAGTTAGCTCCGGTCACATGTTCGCCCTACGGTAGTTACGTAAATCCGAATTCAGAGAATAATTTTGCCCCTCGTGTTGGCTTTGCATGGGACGTAACAGGTAAGGGCAGAACGGCTGTTCGCGGTGGCTATGGAATCTTTTACGACCGCACGCTGAACGGCATCTGGGAGCAGAACGCATTTAGCGATCCGCCGCTGGTGACATCTCTCCTGATTCAGAACACGAGTTTTGATAACCCCGCCGGTTCGGCAGCGGCGCCCAAAGGCCCCAGCAACATCACGGCTACTGGCACCCCTACCTTCAAGAATCCCGCGTATCAGAGCTACAGCTTCTCCATCCAACAACAGGTCGGCAGCAACTCAACTTTTGAGATTGCATACGTAGGAACACAAGGCCGTCACCTGCTGGGCGATGTTGACTTGAACCAGCCCAGTCTTGCTGTGCGGCGGGCCAACCCATCTGTTGATGTGAATCTGATTCGCCCATACCTCGGGTTTGCCGCTATTACTTCGCGAGCACCAATCTTCAACAGCAACTACAATTCGCTACAAACCACTTTCAATCGGCGGGTGAGCAACGGTCTTACGCTAGGTGTGGTTTATACATGGTCGAAGAACCTGACCAATAACCCAGCAGACCGAAACGTGGCCGATTACAACAGCTACAACTTCGGCGCTGACTACGGCCCAGCCAGCATGAACACTCCTCATGTTGGAGTCGGGAACTTCGTCTACGTGCTGCCTTTTCTCAAAGACCAGCGAGGCGTAGTCGGACACGTTTTAGGTGGCTGGGAAATCTCCGGTATTGTGCGTTTGCAGTCCGGTCAATCTGTGACGGTACGTCAGAACCTCGATCCGTTCCGAGCATCCGACTGGCCCGCCGGCAGCCCGGGCGTTTATCCCGGCGGCATCGGTATCGACGTTGCAACTATCGCACCTCGTCCCAATTACGTTACCGGTGCATCCATAACCGGGCAAGGCAGCCGGCAGCAGTGGTTCAACACGGGCGCATTTACTGATGCTATTGGTCAATTCGGGAATGTTGGTCGTGGCACGATACTGACTCCCGGCATTGAGAATTGGGATCTGGCAGGCATCAAGAACATCAAAGCGGGAGAGCGTGTAAGCCTACAGTTCCGCGGTGAGCTTTTCAACGCCTTCAACCACACCAACCTGACCAATCTAGGAGTAAACGTCGATACTAAGTCGACCTTCGGGCAGCTAACTGCCAGTCACTTACCGAGGCAAATTCAACTCGGTTTGAAACTATACTTTTAGTTAGATTGCTGCGAAAGCTCAAACAAAAAGGACCTCTCCTAACAAGGGCGGTCCTTTTTGTATTTGTAGCCGCGAGCTTCGATGTACGTGCTGGGCAGCAGACTCCAACCGAAGAGCTTCGAGTTTTGCTGACCGAAGCCCTCAGAGCTATGCAGTCCGGCGACAATGCCACTGCTGAATCCAAGTTTCGCCTTGCTCTAGGGCAGGATCCGAACTCCCTCGCTACGCTGAATAATCTGGCGATTGTGCTAACCCGTGAAGGCAAAGGGGGAGAGGGAGAAGAGTTATACAAAAGAGCTCTGGCCATTAAGCCGGGCGACCCCGCAACTACTCGCAATTTAGCTGTCGCCTACTTTCGCGAACAACGGTGGAGTTCAGCGTGGCCGTTGGTCGAGTCACTCTGCAAAACGGAACCCGATTTTCAGGCGCTCGATCTTGCCGGTCTAACACTGTTTGCACTGGACCGCTATCCGGAAGCTGCAGAATATCTGGACCGCGCCGCTAAATTGAATCCGTCAGACAGGACAACCCTAGACTTGCTTGGGAAAGCCTACATGCGTTCGGAAAACTACCGTGGTGCTACGGATGTGTTCGGTCGCCTGATGGCAATCTCGCCGGAGTCGGCTGAAGCGCATGTAATGATGGGTGCCGCTTACGACAAGATGTCGCGGTGGAAAGAAGCGCGGGCTGAGCTCGAGGCGGCACGTTCAGTAGATACCCACTACCAGGGTGTGCACTCAGGATTGGGGCAGCTGGCGTGGAAGGAGGGGGATTTGGAATCAGCAGCGCAAGAATTTAGAACTGAACTGGAGACTTATCCAAATGACCCGGTGTCTCATTGCCTTCTGGCGCAGGTACTGGTCAAGCTGGGTCAACCCGGGGATGCGCTCCGTCATTTCCGGGCGGCCGTAGCAGCGAACCCCGACTATTTGGAAGCACTCGACGGGCTTGGCCGGACAGAACTGGCGCAGGGTAAGCCCGCTGATGCAGTGGCGCCGCTGCAGCGTGCCATTCATCTGAACCCGAACTTGGTGCCTGCGCACTATGCGCTTGGCAACGCGTATCGCAAGCTCGGGCGTACGGCAGAGGCAACAAAAGAGTTAAGGCTGGCCGAGACTATACAATCGGACGAGCGCAGGTCGTACAGCAATAAGCTTCGTTCGGTCAGCCACTAGGAGTTTATCTGAGCAGACACCGATACCCTCGATGCTTCATTTGCTTGGCGGCCGTGGCCGGTGCCTGCTTCGGGCAGATTGCGCCCAGTAACATTGCACCTGCTCACCCATTCGAAGCCAAGTTAGCCTTGGTCAGTGGCCAAGTTACCAGCCTGCATGACGGTCAGCCTTGGGCATTGAGCAGCGGTGAAACTCTGCCGATGCAGCAGACCCTGCAAACAGGCCAGGATGGTTACGCCCAGATGCGCGTCGGCAATGGCGGAATCATTGAGGTGTACAGTAGCTCTAAAGTTTTCTATCGCCAGAATGCGGCCAATCCTAGCGACGTTTTAGATCTGGTTGCGGGGCGCGTCCGCTTATATCTTCGTCCAAAGCCGGGTGAGTTACAGCGAGTTTTTTCTCCGTCCGCCATCATCAGCGCGCATAATGCAGCCTGTGTCGCACTAGTCATTGATGAGGACGACACGGTTCGAATCGACGTGATCGAAGGGCAAGTGCGGGTACAGCATGCTCTACTTCCCAGCAACGAAGCGATTCTCGTAAAAGCAATCGATTCGATTCTCGTCCAGAAAAACCAAGCTATCTCCCGCCGGGTTGACCGCGGTTCGCTCTATCGGTACACTGCTCGAATCTTTACAGCAATCACATTCGGCCACTCCTCTCAGGATGGCAAACCAGTTGAGGGCAATAAGTTGTTGGCGCACTCACGGCCGGCGCATCCTCTCCATTTAGCTTTCTGAGAATTGGTGCAAGTCGCCGATACAATGTAAGTGAATGCGCGTAGGAGGACTCCGGGCAGCAGCGATAGCCTGGCTCACTTTGACAACAGTGGCGTCATCGACTGTGGAAGGGCAGCAATCAAGGGTCCCTCCAGCTACTCAGGTACCCGTCTTAGCCGGATTGGAAAATCCATGGGATGCACGAAAGATTATCGCTGAGGTTCAGAAGGACACTGCTCAGCTTCAGCCATTGCTGTCGCAGATTAATCCTCAGACCTGGATTGATACAAAAGGCGCACCCACTACTTACCTGGTGCAATGGCAGTCCGCTCAGCAGCAGAGTAACGATTTGTTGGCCATAACCAAGCTCTTTGCGCAGAAAACCGAGAGTCTTTCGCAGGGCTTGGACACTTACTTTCGATTAGAGGCGCTGGAGGTTACTGAACGCTCCCTTGCGCAAGGAGCGCAGCAGTACGACTCGCGCGCTCAGTGGGACAAGTTGAACATGATGATTGCCCATAATTTTGCTAATCGTGAACGGCTGCGCAACTACCTTCGTGATCTGGCCACTAGCACCGAGCAGAACTTCAAGATCGCCGATCAGGAAGCACAGCGTTGCCGCGCGAGCATCAGTCGCGACACGCTGCCCGCTCCCAAAGGAAAGAGTAAAAGGCAGTAAATGGAAGTCGGAGTATTCAGCTGTTCCATCTGTGGCGATGAGTCTTGGGAAATTTGCATACACTGCACCAAGGATGCGTGCGGCAACCACCTTTGTGGACGATGTCGGCGATGCAGCGATTGCTGCCTCTGCGACATGCCCATCACCAGGTCTGCCAAGCCGAATCTCAGCGCTCCTCCGGTAATTAACACCAGAGCCGCTGAGGACAACCGAACCACCCTGGAGTTGATTCACCCTCCGGCTAGCGATGGACAATCGGAAGACCCGATCGAGGCTCCGAACAGCGAAGGACCTTTTCTGGTGCGGTAGTTGGCATTTAGACTACAGCGCTGAAACCCGGCAGGCATTCATTCAAAGAGCCTGGACATTATCTCTTATGAGCATGTAAGGCGATCTGTACAAAATGCTCCACTGTGGGCCGCGAATCTCCTACGGCTCTCGCCAGTTCGACTTCGCTGACAACCTTGGAGCCGCGCAGAGGAATGCACACGACTTCCGGGGACGCAATGCGTCGTACGCAAGCTGGTGCGACCGACACTCCCAGCCCAGCTCCGACCAAACGCAGAATTGTCAGCCAATGAGTTGCTTCCTGCACAATATGAGGGCGGAATCCATGCTCCTCAAACAGAGCCAATGGCTTCTCAAAAGCGCGCACGCCCGCACTTCGCGGATAATAAACGAAAGGTTCATCGCGTAAGGTACCGGGCGAGATACTCTTCTTTCGGGCGCTTGCACGCGTTACTGGCAGGACCGCAACATAAGGATCAGAGATGAGCGTGGTTACATTCAGTTTCTCGCTGGCATCACCGTCGCGCAGTATGCCTGCGTCGAGTGTTCCATTTTCCAGTCCCTCAGCAACTCGCGACGTGAACGACTCATGCAGATGCAAGCGCACTCGTGGATATGCGCTGCGATAAGCCCTGAAGATGCCGGGCAGAGTTGTTAACATGGCGGAGCCAACGAAGCCTATATTGAGCGATCCGACCTCCCCTTGACCGATGCTTCGGGTCTCTTCTATATCGCGCTGTACATTGCGCAGTGTGCGCCGAGCCCTCTCAAGGAAGACTTCTCCGGCATCGGTCAGCTTCACCGAGCGGGATGTACGGACAAACAACGGATATCCGAGGATGTCTTCGAGCTTATGGATCTGTTGCGATAGCGGAGGTTGCGATAGATGCAGGCGCTTTGCTGCGCGACCAAAATGTAGCTCTTCGGCAACTGCAACAAAGTAGCGCAAATGGCGCAACTCCACATCGTGATCCATATCTCAAGAATCATAATCGCATCGAACAAGATATTGGACGTCATAAACGAAGCCAGGCACACTGGTCTCAGGGGTGCCCCATGCTTCGTCATTCAGTAGTTTCGAAATCAAACGAGAAACGCCAAACTTCGCCGTTGGACATCGAAATTCGTCGGCTTCGACCCGGTGACAATGCGACTGCCTTTCGCACTCTCAACGAGGAATGGATCAGCTTTCATTTCACTCTTGAACCGAAGGATCTGGAAACGCTTAGTGACCCGGAGAACGCGATCCTCCTGAAAGGCGGCCACATTTTCATGGTTCATAGTGGTGACGAACCTGTCGGCTGTGTAGCCCTGATCCCGATGGGCGAAGGTGTTTATGAGCTGTCGAAAATGGCGATCTCACCACTAATGCGTGGTCGCGGCCTCGGCCGTCAACTGCTTCAGTACGCGATCGCTCAGGCCAGATTGATTGGCGCCCGATCATTATTCCTGGGCAGCAGCACCAAATTGCCGGCCGCCGTACACCTGTACGAATCAGAGGGCTTTCGCCACGTGCAGCCAGAAGCACTGCCGCCAATGCCATATACGCGCGCGAACGTATGGATGGATTTAATTCTCTAAATGCAGTACAACGGTGTTCCCTGCTCTGGAGCATCTGGCAAAATCGGGCTGTATGACCGGAGTACAGATTTTCGGATTGAAGAACTCGCAGGCAACCCGGGCGGCTGAACGGTTCTTCAAAGAACGGAGTATCGCGATTCATTTTGTCGATCTGAAGCAGAAGCCTATGGCACCCGGTGAGATCAAGCGGTTCATCGACCGCTTCGGCTTACAGCACCTGATAGACAAGCAAGCGAAGAGTTACGAAGACGCCGGGCTGAAGTACCTGAAGGTCACCGATACTGAACTACTAGGCCGAATCGAGCGCAATCCAAAGCTACTGCTGCTGCCGTTGGTTCGCAGCGGTAAACAGATCAGTATTGGCCAGGACGAGGAAGCTTGGCGGGCAATGCTCGCTCAATAGCGACCTGTTACTAGACCTGCTTCTCTGCCAAGTCGCCAACGATCGGCAGTTTCGTCCGCTTATTCATGAAGGCCTGGTACATCATGAAAAGGAAAAGAACGAGGGTTGCAAACGAAATAACGGGGTAGAGACCGATCAGCAGAATGCCCAGCCCATGAGTAATAACGGCCAGCAGGGCCACAAGAATCTGCAGAGCAATAAAGAGCAGAAAAATTGCGCCGTGTAGAAACAGAGACTGCAAAGCGTGAAAGCGGACTGTGCGGTTGGTGCTATAAGGCGCAATGAACAACAACGCGAGGGCGCAAATAATGCCAATTAATAACGGAATGTAGCAGAGCATCGACGCTATGTTGTCGCCAATGCCCTGAGTGCCGGATAGGGAGGCGCCGGTGCTTGTCCGTCCTCCTGATCCTAAAGGGGATCCGCAGTTTGGACAGAAAGCACCATTGGCCTGAGAGCCGCAATTAGGACAGAATGCCATGTCTGTCTATACTGTCACAGGACGCCGGACTGAGCTCCGTAACGCCAGGTTCACCAGTACCATCAAAACCGAAAAGATTGGCAGCAGCATCAGTGCCCGTCCATACTGATTGCCGGTGGCCAGCGCTCCAAT
>CALMAV010000092.1:0-12268 GCA_937859895.1 uncultured Bryobacterales bacterium
GCAGTTCCTTCCAACCGGGTTGCCGGCACGATCATCAACTCAGAAGCCGAGTACAAAGCCGACATCACGCCCAAAACCGAGCTGCCTGACTCCCTCCATGGCGTTCTCCTTCATGCCAAAGTCGATGAAGACAGCTGGATGAGTGCTGGACTTCCACCCGACGTGTCCGTCATGGTCACCGGCCGAACGATCTTTTCTCCGGTTAAAGAGAACGCAGGCACGACTGCCGTTCGCTTCGAAGATTCCGAACACATCCTCGCCAGCGGATTCATGTGGGAATCCAACGGCAAACAGCTTGCTTATAAGCCGTTTGTCGTCGTCAAACATGAAGGGCGGGGGAACATCGTCGCCTTTACTGCCGACCCAAACTTCCGAGGTTACATGGATGGGCTGAACCTTCTGTTCCTGAACGCCGTGTTTCGTGGACCCGCGCACGTTTCCGCGTCTTCGTACTAATACTTTGCGAACCTGTTCAACTATTCCGATGGGAAACTAAAAGGCAGAGCGAGCCTTGCTGCTTCTTCTATGGAAACAACTATCCTTCACCAGATTCAGAAAGTGATCGAATACCTGGCGCGGGGCGTTGAGTTTGCGGCCGCTCTCATCATTGCGGCTGCTGCCATCGAAGCAACTATCAAATCGCTAATGCTTTTCGTACAGCGAGGGGCACCGCCAGAACGCAAAAATGAGGTGCGGCTGACCTTAGGCCGCTGGCTTGCGGTCGCCCTGGAATTCGAATTAGCCGCTGACATTCTAACGACAGCCGTTACGCCAAGCTGGAACGATATTGAAAAGCTAGCTGCTATCGCGACACTTCGAACGGCGCTTAACTACTTCCTGGAGAAAGAGATCCGGCAGGAATCCACGCCCGAACAACGCCAGGCAGAAGCTATTACCGTGGGTGGGAAAGCTCGTGGAGCCGGACAGCCGTAAGGGCTCGATGACCACGTTACTGAATCTCGAGAGTCACTGGGTCAGCATCGCCGGCTCGCTGGGTCAACTTAGTAGCGGCAATCACGATCGGCTTTCATGCCGCCTACGCTCTCTTGGATATAGAGCGTCACTACCAATCTGATAGAGCGCGGCTTATTTTGGCGGACGGTGTCTTGGCCGCGCTCGCTTTCAGCGTGGTAGGAACTCTGCTGAAAGCAATAGCACTACAAAGCTGGTCTGATATCGGCATGTTTGCTTTCGTTCTGGCGTTGAGAACATTGCTTAAGCAGGTCTTTCTACATGAGCGAAACCTGGTTGCGGCGCGAACGCCCAGATAGTTTTGCTAACCGCTTTCTCGCGGTCGCAATGCCTGCGCTAGTAGTCAATAACAACTGCCAGGTTCCTGGCTCCGGAGCTGCTGAAAACACCTGCACTGGGGTAGCTCCGTCGCTTTCTAGAAAACGAAACTGATAGTCGAGGTCGAGCGTGCTACTTCCGTTACCCATAAACTGACCCGCCATCCCCGACAAGCTTCCGTTGAATCCAAGTGTGAACGCTCGCCCAAGCTCCACTGAAAAGCCTCCCAAATCGCTGAAGTGCCGAAGATAATCGCTGCTGGAATAGCACTCCATCTGAGCCACATCCATTCCGCAGCCAACATTCGCGCCTTGTGGAGCAAAGTTGTTTGGGATCAGACTCATTGAGAAGTTGCCCTCGCCGATCGAGTTGTCCCCTGCTGTTAGGTTGCGATTCACCAATTGGACCAACATAAATCCTGAGCGAAGCGGGCCCGCCGTGGTGAAGTTCTCGCTATAGCTAACGTTTGAAGTCGCGCCGGCAGTGAGCGTACTGCCTTGGCCTGTATTCAGCCGAATGCTTTGACGGGCGTGCAGATCACTATACTGGGCCGGATTCGCGGCGACGCTCGCTACTACGTTCGCATCGGCAGCTGCAAACGAAGCCCCTTTCATCGAAATGCCCGCGCTGCAACTTTGCGTTCCAACCGTCATCGATGAGCCGTCTGCCGAGCAGGAGGTGCTGTAGGAGGTGCCAGAAATCGGATCAGCAAACAAATTTACACTCGCTACCACAGCCAAAGCAAGACAGGTAACAGAAGCTCTCATGCCCTGAGCTTATGCTGACAGGGCGGTCTCGGCATAGTCCTTGCCGTCTTAGCTCCTTACCCGGACCCTTAGCCCCGATAGCGAGGCGGTGACATCTGTCCAGGCAAACTAGACTCAGAATTTTCCTCTATAGGATTTTGCCGGTTGCAAATCAAACTGCGGCTACCGGCGCTCCTTCCAATTCCCGAACTCCTGCCGGAAAAGTCACTTCAAAGCGTGACCCTTGCCCTACTTTGCTGTTGACTCGGATCTCGCCACCATGCGCTTTCACAATGGCTGCAACGAAGCTGAGTCCCAACCCCAGCCCCTTTTCCGGATTCGGATCAGGCACCCGGTAAAAGCGGTCAAAGATATGCGGCAGATGGTCCGGCGGTATTCCAATCCCGGAGTCCTCCACCGTCAGCCGTACATAGGAACCAACTCTCTGAGTGCTGGCTTTCACCCAACCGCCGGGAGCCGTGTACTTCAGGGCGTTCGAAAGCAGGTACGTAATCACGCGCTCCACTTGCGTCCGGTCCACTTCACAGATCACGCTTGGTTCCCCAGTCTGAGTAAGCATCACTTGGCTTGCCTCAGCCGGAATCTGGAACTGCTCCACCAAGTCCCTCACAGTCGCTGCCAAGTCCACGGCTGAACGGTGCATGGGTATCTGGCCAGACTCAGATTGGGACAGCAACAACAATGCGCGTACTAGATTCGACAAGCGCTCGACATCCTGAAGCGCGTTCTCAATTGCCTCTTGCAACTGCTCCTTACGTGTAGCGGTGAATAGAGCTACCTCTAGTTGCCCTTGAATTGCCGTTAGAGGCGTTCGTAGTTCATGTGAAACATCAGTGGAGAACTGCCGCATTTGATCGAAGGAAGCTTTCAGGCGCCGGCTCATCTCATTGAACGACTCAATCAGACTGTCCAGTTCGTCGTCCGCGCCCCGTTTGGGAATTTGCACACCCAGATTAGAGCCTGTAATCTCGCTAGCTGCCTTACGAACCGATTGCAAAGCACCAAGCGCCGCCCCCGCAGAGAACCAGCTCACCAATGCGCAAACCAGCAATGCAAGCGGAAAGAAGATCAGAAAGTTCCGCCGGAATCTTCGCAAAACCTGCACGTCTTCGTTCAAGGCGCGGCCTTCTGCGACGTACCATCTCCGTGCGCGCTTAGCATCGTACATGGTACTGCTGATTACCTGATAAGGAAGGCCGTCAGTGCCATAGATGATCTTCATCAAGGGCTCACGTCGCTGGCTCAATCGCGCCATCTCGGACACAATTGTTTTACGGTCGAACAGCGGTTTTAACGTTGGATCCTCTGAGCCGAGAGCGACTTTCCCCGCTGCGTCCGCTACCACGTAGACTGCCTGCAGCCGAGTTGCTTCGGCTTCTTCTTCCGGGTCCGTGTGATCGATCTGCCACCGGGGTCCGCTTCCATCGAAATAGATCCAGCCGCCCTTCAGATTGCCTAGTGCCTCGGTCAGTTCGTCGGTGCTTTGCGTCTCCAGAATGGATCGCAGCGTAGTTGTCCCGACCCAGCCGACAATGGCCAATACTGCCGTCAGCAGTAGCAGAAAAGTGCTGGCCAATCGAAAGCGCAGAGTCCGATAAAAGGTAAACCGCCCGCGCCTGGTGCCCGACATATTTAGTTACGATAAGACCGTTTCTGGCACAGCCGTATGCGCTTGGTCTGGAGCGTCCAGCATGTACCCGATTCCACGCACTGTGTGAATCATCTTTTGCGGATACTTATCATCGATCTTGCTGCGCAGGTGGCGAATGTAGACATCAACAATATTGGTGAGCCCGTCATAGTCCATATCCCAGACATGCTCCACAATCATGGTGCGGCTCAGTGGACGTCCCCGATTCCGCATCATGTACTCAAGAATGCTGAATTCTTTGGGCGCCAGTTCAATGCTGTCATTGGTGCGCACCACCTTCCGTCTTATGCAATCGAGCGACAAGTCACCCACTTGCAGCTTCTCGGGCGTTGGCTGTCCCCGACGCAGTAATACCCGCGCACGCGCCAGCAACTCCACAAAGGCAAACGGCTTTACCAGATAATCGTCCGCGCCTTGCTCCAGCCCTCGTACTCGATCATCCACTGAATCGCGCGCGCTTAAAATCAGCACCGGAGGGATGATCTTGCGATTCTTGATCTTCTCCAACACCTGCAAGCCGTCAATATCGGGCAGCCCTAGATCGAGCACCACCAGATCGTATTCGGTCGTGTGAACGCGCTCGACCGCATCGCCTCCGGTATGTACGACATCAACCGCGTATCCGGCGCTTTGCAATCCGCGGGATAAAAAATCGGCGATCCGCTTTTCGTCTTCGACGACCAGTACTCGCATTTGTAACTTAACCTAACGAACAGGTTACAGCGCGGCGCTTTGACTCGGCACCGAAGGCTGTCGGAACGCGCCTGCTACTGCTTTCCAGCGGGTTTGCAGGAGGGAGATTCCAAGCATCACGGCGATAAGAACAACCGTGTACAACACAACATACGGCACGCTCAGCTTCTCTTTCCAAATTCCAAACCATCGTCCGTATACCAGCTCGACATGGACCCAGTACACAATGAGTGACGTGGTTCCTAACTGCCGCAGCAAACTCCACCGCTCAAGCCGACTGTAGCTGATCCACAAATAAGAAACCGCAAAGATGATCAGCACCACACCCAGCTTGATGATTGTCAAGCCTGGGCTGTCTAGCCAGAAATCAACTTTCGGATAGAACGAGTACGGCATGTTCGAAAGCTCTCGAGCGGCAAATACGCTCGTGACTCCTATGCCGAGTACCCACAGCATCGCTTGGCCCAGTAACTCCGGTTTAACTACTCGGATCATGCTGCCCGATACTAATCCAAACGCCAGAAAAGCACCCCAGGGAAAAAAGGCGAAGCCGGCATAGTTAGGAACAAAGTAGTTGCTGATAAACGCCGGAATAGCAGACGTGTTCATCAGGCTTACTACTGGCGAGAGCGCGGTAATCAGCAAGCCGAGCCCGGTACATAGCCGGATGCGCTCGCTCGTTGTCAATAGAGCCACGGGAGCCAGCAGCAGCATGGACATGCCCATACAGTTCAGGATGTCTACTCGCAGCAGCTCGCTGGCCGGACTGGTCGGATATCCAAACACAAAAAGCTGCAGGCGAAACAGGAAAGCGATAAAGAACAAATAGCGCGACCGCTTTAAGGCGGCCAGGAGCTTCCGACTACCTGCCACTCCCTTGCGATCCTGGCTATCCATTAAAAACGCAAATGTTATTCCTGTCAGAAACAGGAACAAGGCAGGCGGCAAGCCCCCGATGAATTGGGACAACATGTACGGGCCTCCCTCACGCAAATCAGTTCGCGTGAAAGAGTGGAACGTATGTCCCTGTAACATCACAACCGCTGATAGGCCTCGCATCCAATCGATAAATGCGAGCCGCCCGGCTGTCTTATTTCCTTGCTCCATCACTCCAAAAACAAGGCGGAGCTACTGCTTCATCCTCTTGGCAGTTCCCGGCATCTTGAGCTCTACCTTCTTCTGGCCTGGAGGATTAATCACTATGTTGCTGTAAGTCACTAAGTGGTAATTTCCAGCCGGGTGGTAGGACGGTGGCTGCGTTGGATACGACTGCCCGTCACCGATCCAGATCTGTACTTTCTCAATGCGTTCCTTAACGGCGGGGTTCTTTGGAATTAGCAGTAGTTTTGTCGAACCCAGAGGGCCAAGCTTCTCAACGCCCTGATTGGTGATTTCGTAGTTGGCCGCCAACTCCTTCCCGGAAGATCCGAATCCCAGCAGAAGAAACGAATTCAGCAAGTTACCATCCTTGCCTAAGGACGTCTCGTTAAACTGATCCAGTTTCGGGTAGTACAGGCGGATGTTCTTGCCTTCGAAGCCGATGATGCGGGCGTCGGTCTGCTGGGAGAAGTCTACAACTGCCCGGACCTCACGCGACTTCGTCCGCTGCATCTGCAGGGTCCCCGATTCCACGGTTTTATCATCTAACAACTTGTTATAAGTCGTCATTTTCAGGTCTGCAGTGACGCCCTGAAATGAAAGAGCCGATTTATCCATGCGCGCCAGGATTACCTCCGTGGTTTCGGCATTGGCCAGGCATGCCAGTAACAGACACACAGAGAGACGTGCGATAAGGGTTTTCATGAAAATGAGAGTAGTTTATGGTGCGGTATACGCAATGAAGCCCTTGACCTCCGGGTCAGCTTCATCGCGAATGGGTTCGACCCGCAGAACGTGCCAGCCTTTACGCGTCCGCTCTCGAATCAAGTTCTCTGACCGTTTAATTTGCTCTTCCTCGGAGAGCCCGGAGAGCAATTCGTTAGCAATGAAAACCCGGTTGGCGCCGTGAGCCGATGACATTAAGATGACACTGGCAGCATGCGGCTGATCGTTAAACCATTCGCGCGGAATCGCAAAAATGAAGAGCAGGATCAGCGCCACCACCAGGTCATACCGCCAACTTGCCCGTGGAAAATCCCAGAAGATCAAGCGACGCAGAATCAACCCGGGAGAAGAGGTTTGTGAGGCTGCTTCCATGCGCCTCAAGTCTAACATTTACCGTCAGTATTTGCGCATAATTGCCAGCACGCGACCTTGTATCTGGAGGCTTTCCGCAGGGACATAAATGGGCTGCATGGCAGCGTTAGCCGGTTGCAAGCGCACCCGCCCATCCGGTTCGTGATAGTAGCGCTTCAGAGTCGCCTCAGTACCGTCTACTAACGCCACTACAATCTCTCCATTCCGCACTGAATCGGTCTTTTCCACCAGCACGAAATCGCCGCTGCAGATGTGGTCCTCAATCATTGATTCACCCCGCACCTCCAGCGCATACGTGTTCTCCTGGCCGACGAAGTCAGAGAAATGGAGCGTCTCTTTGTTGACAATTGCTTCTACCGGAGCGCCGGCAGCAATGCGTCCCATGAGCGGAACTGACCCGCTACTGGCCGCTGGCTTTCGTGCACGCTCTTCTTCCACAAACCGCTCACCCACTTCGAGCGAACGGCTGTGGTTATAGTTGTGACGGATGTAGTGCTTGGCTTCCAGTGCCTGAATGTGCTTATGGACCGTGGCGAGAGATGCCAAGCCTAAGCCGGTTGCAATCTCCTCGTAGCTGGGACTGTACCCTTTGCCTTCGATGAACTCTGCCAAGAAGTCCATCAATTCTTTCTGCCGCCGAGTAAGTGCCATTCTGCCTCTGTACTAAGTGTAGGCGAACAAACACCGAATGGTCAATCTGGGTGGCGATTATCCTGCCATACATAGGCGAGAGGACCCAATAGGTTATCTAGATATTAGAACCTGGGTTGCTTAGAAAAAACTTCGAAGGTGACGATAAAGTCAAAAGTCTGAGCTTACTAGAATTTGTGAAGAATGTTGATTTTCCGCTGTTGGGTTCCCACAGTGAGGTTCACCGAATCATAGTGCGTCAAGTCAAATCAGAACGGGTTAATGGGACTAAAGGCTCGAGAACATGCGGCGGATTTACCTTCGCGGTGTGGGTCCTGGGGAGATGCGGTAAGAAAAGGCTGTTTTGGGCTACCAAAATGACGGAATGCTCAAACAACGAAACTGTGTCGACGGAAATCGGTCATTGAAAAAGAAACGTCCTCGCGTCTTCCACTACCTACATGCCAAATGGGCTTTGGAGGATCTCCAAAAAAGCCGAATAAAGCTCTCGGTTTTTGACAAATTGAATGATCCACATGAGTTGCGAGCTTATCGAGTTCGTGGCTTCGCAGATCGGGACTGGGATAGGTATGTCCACCATGTTGCAGACCGATACGCAATCCTATGTTTCTCCCGAAGTTCTACCGACCCCTGTATGTGGAAGCGTTACGGAGATCAGGGAGCCGGAATCTGTCTTGGCTTTGACTTAAATCGAACCGTCATTCTCGATCCGGTTAAGTACGTCGATGATGTCGAATTTGTAGATTTTCCGCCGCACCTTATGCCCTTATTTGAGGCTGGTACTACGCTTCGACCATTCCGCCGTGAAAAGCTTTTCAATAAGGCGGTTCATACGTTCAAGCCTGTGCTCACCACGAAGTTCAAGCCTTGGGAGGAGGAAAGAGAATTGCGTGGATACTTCCGAAAAGACCAAAAAGAGAATGGATTCTATTTCTCCAATTTTCGGCAGCAAGGAAGCGGGTTGTACGTGCAGGAGGTAATTCTAGGTTCCAACTGCAGTGTGTCTGAACATGAAGTCTACGCTGCTTTAAAGAGCTATCCCAAGCAGCCCATAACGGTCCGGCACTTAGGGCAACTGAGTACTTAAAATGATTGACAACTGCGAGTTCACCTCGTGGAGTCGTTTAAATCGAATAGCTCTAGCGAATTTGTGACCCTACGACATCGCCAAGGCAGTGGAGCACAGAAACATCCCGCTGCGAAGTAACTCATAAGTCTCGCACGCATAATAATGCCGATCCCAATGGCTAATAAGGTTCTCCATTGCCTGACTTGAACTCGGCTTGTAGATAAGACTAGTTCTTCGAAGCTGGCCGCGGTACGAGGGTTGGATGTTTGCGGAACAGCATTTAACATTTAGCTTCTAAGCAATTGGAGCCCATTATCACGGCGAAAAATTTGAATCGATGTAACCACCGGTTAAGGTGTTGTTTATCTCTAGTTGAAGTTCATCCCGCACATACCTGTACCGCAGGCACCGCTGCCGCACATTCCCGCACCGCAGCCTGCTTCCGCAGCTTCCGCACCACTCGACATGCTTCCGCCACTCCGGGCCGCAAACGTCGAGTACTGTGCTGTTAAATGGTCCTGCCCGCACGAAGGACAGGCAACGGCCTCTGCACTACGTCGCACGAGTTTCTCAAACTTGGTACCGCAATCATCACACGCGTACTCATAGATGGGCATAACTCAATTATAGAATCGGCAAGGCCCCTTGCTGTAACAAACGGTATCCTTCAAGCTTATTGGTCCATCTAAGTTGTAGAGGCCTAGAAGATATGAATCGACGAGTTTTCCTGCAATACGGATTCGGAGTTCCGCTCGCGTTTGGAACCACGCTGCGGCTTTCGGCCAAGCCCGGCACTCCTGGAACAGTTAAACTCGTCGAGTATACCGACGGCGGTCAGAAGAAGGGAATCATGACAGAGCAAAAAGTTGTCAAGACAGAAGAAGAATGGAAGAAGCAGTTGACTCCCGAGCAGTACCAGGTCACGCGCCGCGCTGGCACCGAGCGCCCTTTCACGGGCAAGTACGCCGCCAATCACGACCACGGTCTCTACCGGTGTGTCTGCTGTGGCAACGCGCTTTTCTCTTCTGATACCAAGTTTGAGTCGGGTACTGGCTGGCCCAGCTTCTATCAGCCGCTTGCGAAAGAAAATGTAACTGAACACACGGACAATACCTTCGGTATGGCCCGCACCGAAGTTCTTTGCTCTAAGTGTGATGCGCACTTAGGTCACGTTTTCGATGACGGCCCGCGCCCCACCGGCCTGCGCTACTGCATGAACTCCGCTTCGCTCGATTTTGTTAAGTCTTGACAGCTATTAGCCACGGTCAGTGCCGGGTTCACGCCTCGGTTCCCTCCCGCTTCGTCGATGGCGGGAGGGATGTAATTGTTTACACTCCTCCTTCTTACCAGCAAGATTCGTTGACGCGTTTTCCCGTCCTCTATCTGATGGATGGGCAGAATCTGTTTGATTCCGCTACTGCGTTTTGCAATCAGGACTGGGGCTTGATGAGCATTGTCGAAGAGCTGATTGCAGCCGGCTCCATTCAGCCGCTTATCGTTGTGGGTGCCTATAATGCCGGTGATAAACGGTTGGAGGAATATAGCCCTAATCGGAATCGTCAAGGTATTGGAGGCGGCGCAAAGCGGTTTGGCAGGTTCATGGTTGAGAGCTTAAAGCCACTGGTCGACGCCGAATATAGGACTTTGCCAGGACCGGAAACAACCGGTTTAGGCGGTTCCTCCATGGGCGGTTTAGTCAGCCTGTACCTGGGTATGCGGCATCCCGCAGTTTTCGGCAATCTGATCGTCATGTCCCCGTCCCTCTGGTGGGCCAACCACGCCATACTGCGTCCGGCCCGCCGCATGCACAATAGTTGGAATCAGCGAATATGGCTGGACATCGGCACTGCTGAGAGTGACTCGCCGGAATCCTTTGTCAGAGATGCTTGCGAGCTCCGCAATATCCTGCTTCAGTCTGGCTGGACATTAGGCGAGAACTTGCGTTTCGTTGAGGACGAAGGTGCCGGACACAACGAAAAAGCCTGGGCTTACCGCATGCGCGATGCACTCGCGTTTTTATTCCCTCCTTCTTCTGTTGCTTAGCAGGCCTCAGAGCTGTGGAGTCGGGATTGCACGGGTAACGTTCCAGTCATCGGTGACTGTTCGTATAGGATGGTGGAAACACCATGACCTATTGCACTAATTGTGGCAACCCAGCAGCTGATGGCAGCCGTTTCTGTACAAATTGCGGAGCACCGCTTTCCGGTGCAGCAAACCCTGGAACTGCGCCGGTAGGTACCGTGACAACTATGGTTGCGCCTCCGCCTGCAGCCTACGTACAGCAACCGCTCAGCTATGAGATTGAGGGTCACAATCTACAGATTGCAAAGCTGCGTCTGAAGCCCGGCCAGGAGATCTATGCTGAGGCTGGGAAGATGATCTACAAGTCGGCTAATGTCGAATGGGATACGCGCATGACCGGCCAGAACTTCGGCCAAAAGATTTTCGGAGCTATCAAGCGCAAGCTGATGGGTGAGTCACTTTTCTTCACTTACTTTCACGCTTTGGGAACAGAAGGCAATCTCGGCTTTGCTGGCAGCTACCCGGGTAAGATTCAGGTCTTTGACTTGCAAGCCGGTCAGACCATGATGGTGCAGCGCGATGGCTTCTTGTTTGCGCAAGGCACGGTTACCCTTGACATTGCTATGGTTCGTCGCCTGGGCGCCGGACTTCTGGGTGGCGAAGGCTTTATACTGCAGAAGCTTACCGGGCCCGGGCTGGTCTTTGTTCATGCTGGCGGCGATCATGTCGACTTCAACCTCGCGCCTGGCGAAGTCTTACAAGTTCAGACCGGCCACTTGGTCGCATTCGAACCAACCGTCAACTACGACATCCAGTTCGTCGGCACCATCCGTACGGCCGTCTTCGGAGGCGAAGGCCTATTCCTGACCACTCTTACTGGCCCCGGACGCGTGATTCTGCAAAGTTTGACCCTGGAACGATTACGCCACGAACTCGCTCCAAGCGAACATTCTGGAGGAGGCGAAGAGCGTAACCCACTCAGCGCGATAGCCAGCGGCAACCTGGGCAGCTTCTTCCGCAGCGACGACTAAACCCCCGCCGAAGGGGACTGGCTGAATTGAGGGGTTCGCCAGAAACTCGAATCGCGTAGCAATCTGAGCTGTACGTTGATTCGGATAGACTGCGCTCAATCAACCGGGTAGACCACCAAAGACGTGCTGCATTGATTAGCAACGATTTAGGGATGGGTAACCTGGCTTCAGGAGCAACCGGCAATCCTGTCTCTCATTCACCTTGACTGGTTGTTTTGAGCCCAGAGTATAGCCCCGGGAACGTCGATATATGAAAAGTTAGGAATTCTGACGATGCGCTTAGGTCAGGCCATCCCGTTTGCCGTTGCCGCCGGTGAGAGTTGGCAGAAGTTACTCCCCCCTAATTAGCTGGCGCTTCACTTCCGGTGATACTCCAGCAAGTGCCTCTCCATAACGTTGTCAATTTTGAGGCTGAGAGCCTGGATCTCCCCTAGAATCTCGACCCGGAAGGCTTTAATCTCTGCGCTTGTTACGGCTCTGTTGTCATCGATGCGCCTATTAGTATCGCCAATTCTATTGTTGATATCGTCAAACCGTTTATTGTTCACGAGGATCGCGATGATCGCCGGCAGTGCAGTGCAGGCTCCTGTAATTAGAGCGATCAGAACATTGTCGTTCATGATAGCTTCTTTGTGCGCTCTTCCAGCATTGATATCTTGCCCTGATGGAGCACCATGTAGTCGAGGAGTTGCTTCATTTGCGATTGAATAGGGTCTATTTTCGCGTCGATGTAGTACTTCAGAAACCCACCCAACGCAATGATCAACCCGGCCGTACTGAAGAATGCCAGCATAGTTGTCATGCCTTATTTTCTCCTTTTTCCCTTGCCAAATCCATGCCAGCTTTGCAACGATTGACGGCGATTTGGGCTCTAAGTACCCAGCCGACTGCCGCTATG
>CALMAV010000092.1:12278-14043 GCA_937859895.1 uncultured Bryobacterales bacterium
GCGGATCCTTCTCCGTTTCGCAAGCGCCTCGATTCGCTCGATGCTTTCCGCGGCGCAACGATCGCTGCAATGATCCTGGTGAATAACCCGGGCGACTGGAGCGCCGTGTTCGAACAGCTCGACCACGCTCAGTGGAACGGTTGGACGTTTACCGACCTGGTTTTCCCCTCATTCCTGTACATCGGTGGCGTCTCCATGGTTTTCTCGTTTGCCGGTCAGCAGGCAAAGGGCGTTGTTCGCCGCACGGTGGCGACCAAAGCAGTTCGCCGCGCGCTGCTCATCTATGTCGTCGGACTGTTCATGGCCGGCTTTCCCTACTTCCACCTACAGCACATCCGCATTCTCGGCGTTCTGCCGCGCATTGCCATCTGCTACTTCGTGTCAGCGCTCATCGTGCTCTATGGCTCGCGCCGAGCAGTATGGATTTTACTCTTCTCTTTGCTACTCGGCTATTGGTTGCTTATGACACTCGTGCCCGTCCCAGGCTTCGGTCCCGGTAATCTGACGGCTGAAGGTAATCTCTCGCACTACGTAGACAGCCTACTGCTGAAAGGGCATATGTGGGCCCAGACAAAAACCTGGGATCCGGAAGGCACTGTCTCCACGCTGCCCGCCATCGCCTCCATGCTGTTTGGTGTCCTCGCCGGCCAAGTGCTGCTCTCCTCTGACAAGCCCGAAGCCAAAACTGCCCGGCTCTTTGCCGCCGCCTCAGTGCTCATTCTGGCGGGTGCAATTATGAGCATCTGGCTCCCGATCAACAAAAGCATCTGGACTAGCTCATTCGCTGTGCTGATGGCAGGCTTTGCCACCCAGATATTAGCCGCGTTCTACTGGATCATCGACGTGCAGGGCTACCGCTGGTGGGCTCGGCCCTTCACCATCCTTGGCCGGAACGCACTGGCGATGTTCGTGCTGAGCGGGTTGTTTGCCCGAACGCTCGGCTTGCTCGGTGCCGCCGGTCCGCTTTATCAAACCGTATTCGCTCCTCTTGCTTCACCAAAGGTTGCTTCTGTCCTCTACGCCGTCGCCAACGTCTTACTATTCGGATCGATTGCCTGGATCATGGACAAACGGCGCTGGTATATCCGGCTGTAATCGCATGGAGCAACCACCTCAATCTAAATCTGACATCCATTCCGGACTTATCGCCCTCGAGCGCATCCTCCATCACCCGTCAAATGAAGTCGCGACCGCAGATTTCGAGAACCTGCTAGCTGCTGACTTCTGGGAAGTTGGGGCTTCCGGCCGCCCCTACACTCGCGCAGATGCGCTTCGTGTACTTGAAACAAGACACGCCAACCCTCAGCCTTGCAGCCAACGCTGGGACGCTACTGACGTCCGCTGCCAGCAGCTAGCTGCCGATTTGTACTTGCTGACCTACACGCTTTTCCAAGACCATGGCTGCCTGACCCGCCGCGCTACTATTTGGCAGCGTGCGTCCCACGGCTGGCAGATCGTCTTCCATCAAGGAACCATCGTAGGAGAAAGCGCAGGGACCTCACCGCATGTCAAACCTTACTGACCGAATGTTGGAGCTCACCAATCAATGGCGCGACCGCAATAAAAAGCAGATGCGGTTTGCTCTGGTTGTGGGGGCGGTAATCGCTCTGTTGCTTTGGCAAACAGTGTGGCTCCGGCTCCGACCTCCTTTGGGAATACTGCTGTCAGGTCAGCTCGGAGTTGCCGCAGCTTTGTTCTTACGGAATACAGGGCTTACAAGGACAGCGTCGCCAACAACTGAGTCAGACGTGCACTCAACCTTCTC
>CALMAV010000093.1 GCA_937859895.1 uncultured Bryobacterales bacterium
AACCAGACGTGGAGATCAGACAGCGTCTCGGTGAAGCTGAATCGAATTAGTGTCGTGGTCGGGAACTTCAAGCTTTTGGTTGAAAGAGGTACGTACGGCTTCAACATCTCCCCGGCGAGAAAACGCCCACATTGCCAGTGTAGTCACGCGAACCGGGACATCTCTTCCATGCTCGCTAAGCTTGTAGTCCACCCGAGGCGGGATACCTGGCGTCTGAGGGGAACCGAAATGGATCTTGTCCGCCCGGTGCGCGAAGGAACGATTCGCCTTCTTAAGGCCGCGCGAAACGCCAATGTCAAGCGGGTGGTGCTCACTTGGTCAGCCGTCGCTGCGAAGCGTTCTCTGAGGCATGGTGAAGCCGCGTCCGCGCCAGCCGACGAAAGCACGTGGGCCGATTCGCAGGAGAAGTTTCAGTGAGTACGATCGGTCCAAGACATTGGCTGAACGCTCAGCGTAGGGGTTTGCCGAACAGACGGCCAGTACGAAAAGCTGACAACAATTCTTCCCGGGCTAACTCTGGGTCCAGTGATGACCAGGAACATCTCCGGTTCGGTGGAGATTGTCTCCCGCATGCTGGAAGGAACAGTTCCGGCTCTCCCCAGAGTTGGCTTCAGCATTGTTGGCGTCCGAGACCTTGCAGATCTGCACATTCAAGCGATGCTCTCTCCTGATGCGGGAGGCCAGAGCCTTCTCGCCGTAGGCGACTTCCTTTGGGTGGTGGAGATCGCTAAGCTTCTGCGGGACAACTTCGGGCAACAGGCCTCGAAAGTACCTACCCGTCGCTTGCCAGACTTGCGTCGTTCGCTTTGCCGGCTTGTTTTAGCAGGAAGCGCGGTTTATGGCTGCCCTGCTTGGAAAGCGCACTGAGTTCGACCTGAGCAAAGCGGCACGGCTTCTCCACTGGCGGCCGCGCCCAGTATCGGAAGCGGTTCTTGAATGTGCGAGCGATCTGCTCCGGCAGCATCTCGTATGAGGCTGCGTTCCGATCATTCCTTCGGCACACTTTAGACTTCGGGTAGGAACGGTAGTTAGCTCCTGCCAAGGCCCCTCATCGATGCTTTGATGGACTTACCCTAATCCTTTCGCCGCCTCGTCACCGATCAATTAGCGGAGCAACTTGCCAATTACCGTGACACCCGCCGAAGAGGATTGCCAGCCTTTGCGACGCTGCACAGATGAATTGAGACAAGATGAAGACCTAGATGCATCACATCGGATACCCTGTGTTGCCCGTCGCCGAACATCTTACCGCTCTTTGCAACGAGGGCTTGGGGCATCGGTCACTAGGGCGCGACGACGCAAACATCACCGACACGGCCACGGTGCTTCAGATCCGTTCGCGCTGGAGCTTGTGCGGCAAGAATTGCAAGGCATTGTCTCCTTACTGCGCCAGCTCGCAGGCAAGTATCGGGATACACCCATGGTGGCTGCAGCAATCTACAACAGGCAACCCCAACGCTTGCGCTAGTGATGATGGCGCTTGGTCTCGCATGGGGCGAAGCAAAGCGCATGACCAGTTCTCCCAAAGTGTGCATCGCGGTCTTGGACGGCAAAGGCAGACTTATTGATCTGCTCTCTCAGGATCAGGAAATCAGCAAGGTTACAGATCGTAATGAACTTGAGACACTTCTGGAGCCAACCGAATATCTCGGAAACGCGAGCGTAATGGTCGACCGAATTTTTGAAAGGAAAGCCGATTGAGCATGTACTTTGCAATCGTTTGCTTCAACCTGCCGACAGCGTGAAGGCATAGCCGGGTCATCCTAGGAACGTCTTTTGTAAATGAGCACTAGGCTAGTGCGATCAACTAGCTGGTAATGGCTGAACCACTCGCGCAATTCAGGGTAGTGACTGATCCCCAGAGCCGGGTTGAAGGGGCTGAGTCCATCGACGATCCAGGTGGGGTGAGTTCGAGCTAATTCGAGTCGATTGGCTTTTGCAGCGTCTGCGTAGATGGCGACAGTGGACGAGAGATGGCGGTCCGCTGGAACGCCCGTGAGCGGTTGAGAATCCCAGAAGCGGCTGTCTGAAATAAGCCGCGTGTCCACATAGATGTCAGGCCGATAGCCCCAGACCAGGAGAGTATCGCGACGATGCGAGGCGGCGTTGATTTTAGTGGCTGCGCGCTGGCTGTCGAGATCCATCGCGATGTCGGCCCACTTTGCAGACTTGCCCGCAGCAAGCAGGAGATAGTGGGGGCCGAAGCGGATAACGGGTATTGTCAGACAAAGAATTAGAGACAGAGCGGCTACACGCCCGTAGCGGTCCCAAGCCAGTGTGATACCGCGGGAGGCAGCAATCACCAGTGGCGGTAGTAGTTGCAGAAAGTAGTGCGGGGCAAAGCGGTTGCCTAGCGCAACGCCCGCAAACGAAAGAGCGATCCAGCCCAACAGCTGCCACCGGCAACCGAGAGGCTTGGAGAATGTATAGATGCTGCCAAGCAGCAGAGCGAGGTGGAAGCCGAGCCAATTAGCAGTTCTTCCGAGGCCATTGAGAAGCGGATGAGCGACCGGTGCTTTTTGTGCGTAGAGCAGTCCCCAATGCCAGACTTGCTCAACATAGCCGGGCCACGCGCCGAGGGTGAATAACGCGGCAGCCTCGAGCGAGACGGTAGCGGCGAAGGCGAGGAGCAGCACCGGCGTTTGCCAGCCCACGAACAGGCAACACGAGGCAAGAACGAAGAGCGCTTTCGTGTTTCCCAGGAAAGCAATGCCGGCTAGAACGCCTGCAGCAATGACGTTGCGATGGCCGAAGGCGAAGTAGATGGCGAGCAGGTGCGGGAGCAGCAT
>CALMAV010000094.1 GCA_937859895.1 uncultured Bryobacterales bacterium
GAACAGAACTGGACCGGCGTAGTCTTCCCCGGCGGGTGCCTCGACCAGAGCCTTGGTTTCAGCGGCCGTGGTACGCGCAATTGCAATCAATTGTGCCGAAGGCGGAAGATGATCAGGAGTTAAGGCCGTAACGAAAGCATGATTCCAGACACGGCTGCCATCCAGGGCAAAAGCACTGGCGTTCACGTTTAACTCACTTAGCAACTGCGGCGTTCGAACAATTGTGCCCTCGCTATTCAACATCCGATAGGTGGAAGAGATCAGGCGCAGATGAAGATTAGACGAGGTGACGGAGGGGAAACCCACGAACACGGCCGAGGCGCTGCGAAGCGTGTCCTCCCAGCGTGCGCGGTCGACCTTTAGATCGCCGACAGCAGGTTGCAGGATTTGAGCGGGCGTCACGTGAGCGAAGTCGGGAGTCTTGTCGGGATCGACAATCTCACGGAGAACTGCACGCTTCCGGGCAATCTGGTCAGATGCTGTTTTATAGAGAAGATCGGTCCAGAGCCAAAGGTTACCGCGCATAGTGCGGTAGTCGTCGTCTAACGGGAATATGCCGAAGCGAGGGTCTTTCGAAAAAACGGAATTGGTGTTATCGAACGAGTAATCGCCCACACGCACTTGCAGAACGGGCTGGCGCAGGTGAACAAAGTCGGACACTACCAAACCGCCTAAGCTCGCAGTGGCAACAAACTCCTGGTTATCGTTAACAGCATATTGGACGAAGTAGGGCTTATCGAGGGTGCTTAGCTCAAGCGTTCTTGACCGGGCAAGCTCGTCGCTCATGGCCTGAAACTGCGGGTCGTGAGCTATTTGATTGGGCAGGTCAGCGGAGAAGCCAGGTAGAGAGATGATGCTAAACGAGATAGGAAGCAGCACTCTTCGGAAAAGCGGCCGGAACAGCGCCGGACTTTCGGCACTACGGAGCCGGGAAGTAAAGGTCAAATCTCAGAATAACAACGGATTTGCTCACACTGTGAGTTGATGAAAAATCAGGTGAGCTGTTCCCATATCTCAGCTAGAGTGAAAGAGAGAAGCCCGTCCAAAGCATGGAGTGTCCTCCCTTGCTCGACTAATCCCTCCGCTGTGCAGGTCCACGCTTTTTGCTTTTCCGGCCAGATGATCCAGCAAATATCAACGCCGTTTGCGATTAGTCGTTCCGACTTGTCAATCAGCGAACTAAGCCTTTGTCCTGGAGACATGATTTCAACTGCGAGCAGAGGTGGGCCTAACAAATCGCCATCGAGATACTTGGCGTCTCGGGCGGCAATGGCAACATCAGGTACCAGCCGGTCTTGGCCACAACGGACATTCATCTCCGACAGAACACGGTAGTGAGGCGGAAGATCACTTCCGAATCGTTGTATCAGAAATGTCTGTACAAACGAATGAAGGTTCTTAGGTAGAGGCTTCTCGAGCTCTATCCCGCCAATCAGCTCGGTATGGTACTGGAAAGCAGTGGTAGTGCTCATGATACGCGATTACCTCCCTCAGTGTATCGCTGCCTCGGGTTTACTTTGATTGAGATGAAACATCGATCCACATCAAAGACCGGTACGCAGGAAGGCACTACAGCAAAGCAAATTCAGTGCGCCGGATGCAGAGTAGCCGGAACACCGCCGGACTTTGGCAGCAAGAGGGTTCCTCGACAGATGCTTTAACGCTCCCGGCCGTAGAGGTTTCGGAGACTCCGAGAAGGCTGCAAGCTGGCTGGATCCAAGTAATTCCGCTTTGGGTGGTGCTACGCCTCGTGTGACAGCCCAGAAGAGGGAAGGAGCAGCCGCATTCTGGGAATCTTGTTTACTTTGGAGCATGGCTTTCCAGCTTGATCGTTGTATCTCGTCTCTGCCGGCAAGCATATACGGGCTGCGATGGCAGCGAGGGGTTCTACCGAGCCGGACGCTGGCATAAGCCGCGGTAGCTCTTCGCGTTCCTTCGGCTGTAATCCCTCGCGAGTCAAACTATACTGAACCCTGCACATACGGATTACGCCTCTGTCACTGTGGGTCAACCACAACCTTTCGAGTTTGACGTTCGGATTAAAGATCGGCTGCACTGACGTTTTTCAGCTAACGACCTACACTTGTCGGAGCAGCTGCAATTAGCTGAAATACTTCGAATGCCGGTACGCCGTGAGTGTCGTAGACAGTCGTGGTTCCGGATTTACAAAGGCCAGCCGTCTTCAGACCTTTTGCAAGAACCTCCGGAACTGAGGGGAAGACATTGCGATTGTCTGTATGAGTCACCACCGCACAGTCGCTTGAACAGCTGAGGAATGATTTCTGGTCGAAGTTTCCCAAAGTGAGTTTTGGGCCCTGATTATCAACCTCAATCGAACTGTCAGTTCGGGCGCGAACCACATTTCGAAGTCCCCAGTCAGCCGCAATGACGCGTTTGATATGCGCTTGCTTCAGGTGCTGGGCAAGAGCAACGTCCGCATTGGTCCACCGCGGAGTGCCGGGATGCGCGATCAATTCACCGTAGCCGGGCCCCATCACCAAGAGACCTCGCAGGCAGGCTACTCCAATCAGCGAGGCCGTGGCAATGCGTACCGGTGTAACAGTGATGGTTAGCAAGGCAGCCGTACTCAGTGCGATCCCGGCATACCAGTTGATCCAGAAAAGAACGTCATGGTGCACCATATCGCCGGCGTGTAAGGTCGTAGCGGATTGAAGCCAGCCGACCGTGCCCGAAATCAAGAAGAACAGGAGCCACCTTCGTTGCGTGCCTCTTGTAAGAACAATGCCAAGCAGGATAACGAGAAGGCCAGGGTAGAAGCGCCAGAGTGACGGCGTGTCTCCCAAAGTATGAACTAGCCAAAGACCAAGTGACTGCAGCGGACGATGGATCCTATCGGCCTCAGGTCGCCCGCTTTCGACAAAGAACGTAGTAGCGGCCTGACCATCTAAGGCCGACTGGAGGAAGGCTGCTTTTGCGCCGAAGCCGTTCAGTGTTCGGTGGCCATTATCGCGAATAGTGGCAAAGTGATGACCGAAATTCGCCACGATCAAAGGAAGTGCGCCTAGCAGCAGCCCGCGAGAAAACAGGCCTAAGTTGGAGCGGGTCCAAAGCTGCCGAACTAGAGGAAAGTTCACCATCAAGAGTGCGACGACAAGTCCGGTCAGCTGCCAAAGGAAGACAGCTTTATCCCAAAGAGCCAAGCCTACCGTGAGTCCGCAGAGAAACAAGAGGCGAGGATTGCGTTCCCCATACCAGCGTACGGCGAGCAGCAGACTTGTCACCAGCAACAAGGATTGCAAGACCACCGGGCCCCAATCGAAGGTCGCAATGAAGAGGAAGGTCGCATCCGTTGCCAGTAGAAGAACGCCGACGGTGGCTGCAACTTGCCCGCTGATTTGCTTCAGCAAGCGACCAGTAAGGATGATTGTCAGACCGGAGAGCAGAACAGCGGGAAGTCGAACGAGCCACACTGTCATTGGCAGAAGAGTGAACAGTGGGCTATAGAGCCATGCTTTGAAAGCTCCGACATAACTCGCGGCTAGACCAGGAATGGCATAACCATGGGAGAGAGGCAGCCGGGAAAAGGCGTCGTTTGGATGAAAGAACAAGTTGACGAAAACCAGTTCATCGTCCTCAAAGCCGAGCAGTGGGATGAGCAGAACGCCGATTCCTACGAAAAAGAGCAACGCCGCTATTTGAAGAGCGAATGTCCGGCGATCTACGATCATGTGGCAGGACGGGAGACGCGCTAGCGCTCTTGGCTGGGTGGCGGCAACAAGGGAAGCTTCTGCTGAGCGTTCTGCTTCTTCTGCGTTTCAATCTCAGAGACGAGAATCGCGGGCGAGATAGCGGAAACAGGAACACTGCCAGATTCGGCGCCGCAGTAGCCATTGAAAACTTGCGGACGATTAGAGGTAGCCACAATCTTCTGAAAGCTGGCGAGCGGCGTTCCCACAATATCGACACCGCGGATCAACTCATCCGGACGTCCGTCAGCAAAGACGCGATACACAATGAGCGGCACTACGGTAAAGGCCTGCAAACCTTGTCGTCCTGTGGTGGTGTAACCGCTCGAGACC
>CALMAV010000095.1 GCA_937859895.1 uncultured Bryobacterales bacterium
CCCAGGTGATCAATCAGCAGCCGCCTACCCAAAACGAACCACAATACCGCTATCGAATTACCGTCGCCTATGCCCAGAAACTTTAGCTTCCTTCCCCCTTCCGGAGCTATGGAACAGCCCAGGTTCTGGCTCCAGGCCGCAGTGGCTCTGCTTGCAATTTTGAATCTGGTTGCGCTCTTTCTCTATTTGGCTCCCCCGGGCGGTTCGCGCGCCGAACTTACACGGCAAAACGAAAACATTCGTTCTCAGATTGCTGCTTCCGGCACACAGGCAACCAAGCTGCAATCTGTGTCCGCGAAAGTTCAACTCGGCAGCCAGCAGTCCGATGAATTTCTGTCCCGCTTTATTCTTCCCAAGCGCGTTGCGTTTTCCAGTGTGATCACCGAGATCCTACGCATGGTTAAAGCTTCCGGCATTCAAGAAAAAGACGTTGCCTACAGTGAAGAGCCAATTGAAGGCACCTCCGATTTAACCTTGTTAAACAGATCCGCTAACTACGAAGGCTCGTATGACAACTTGCGAAAATTCCTGTATGAGGTGGACCGCTCGCCGTACCTGATTATGCTCGAAAGCTTAACTGCCAACCCGCAGCAGCACGGGAGCCAAATCAATACATCTATCAAGTTTCAGGCCGTGATTAAGGAAGATGTGCGGACGGCTGGTCCGTTCCGAGGACAACAGTGAGCGCAAACGCAACTCGCATTTTCGGGATCCGCGTCAACATGGATCCCAAGCTCCTGATTGGAGCACTGGTCCTCCTGGCGGGCTTTCTTTTTTGGTACAACTCGAGTTCCGAGGATGCGCCCGCGACCGCCAACTCTGCCGCGACTCCTGCGGCCAGCGTTGCAAGCTCCGCGTACGTGGCACCGGTTCGCCCAACAGTTCCCCGCCGATCAAGTGCCGTTAGCAGTGAGCGCGCCACTCTCCGTGTTCGACCTATTGACGCCACTCGCGGCGATATAGACCCCACACTGCGACTTGATCTGCTCGCCCGGCTCAGCACAATACAGCCCTCGCCTGCCACGCGTAGCTTGTTTGAAATTGGGCCAACGTCGTCCGCCGCCATCGTGGCCGGTGCTCCTACCATCATTCCGAAACCAGTCGGTCCGCAGACCCCTACAAATCCGCTGGGTTTTGGAGGGAACGCGCCACCTACAACGATTCAAACCACGGTGAACATTCCGCTCAAGTACTACGGCTATGTGAAACCCTCGTCCCCTCGCGCCGCTAACCAGGGTCTATTTCTGGATGGCGAGAACGTTCTGCTTGCCAATGAGGGTCAGCTTCTCCAAGGGAGGTACTTGGTGGTGGAACTAACGCCCAACGGCGCGCGTCTGGAAGATACGACGCTTAAGCAAGGACAGACTCTTCCCGTTCTCCCGGTTGCGATGCCATGAACGGTGTACTGTCAAGCTCGCCAGCCTCCCAATCTCGGCGCACGCATCAGCGTGGGTCAGCGCTACTCATCGTCTTAGTCTTCGCTGCGATTGTTGCCATTCTGCTTTTTATGCAGATGCCCGTCTTGATTTTCGAAGCGCAACGGAATAAGGAGCAGCTGCTTGTTGACCGCGGCAACGAGTATAAGCAAGGCATTCGACTCTACTATCGGAAGTTTCAGCGCTATCCGCCGAGCTTCGATGCTCTGGAGAACACCAACCGCGTACGCTTCCTGCGCAAACGTTTCAAAGATCCATTCACCGACAAGGACGATTGGCGCCTCATTCATGCGGGACCTAACGGCATACCTATTGATTCGAAACTGAAAATCGCTCAGCCTCAGGCCGGGGCACAGACATCATCTGGTGGGGGCAACAGTCCTCTCGGCTCCTTTAACAACGGTCAGAACCAAAGCGGCGGTCAGTCTCCCTTCGGTGGCTCAAACACTTTCAGCGGCTCAAGCGGCTTCGGTAACAGCGGTTTTGGCTCTTCTGGAAGCAGTGGGTCAACTGGCTTTGGCGGCAGCCCTTCGAACCCTGGAGGAACGGGTGGAGGAGGTCTCGGAAACTCTAATTCTTTCGGTGGCTTCAATAGCCCCAGCCGCGCGCCTCAACCTGTCAACTCCGGCTCTTCTAGTGCTGCTAACCCGCCCGGATTCGAAGGCGGTATCGCACCCAATGCCGATGGCGTTGATCCGAACGTGGTGCCAAGCGCACCGTCCCAGGCTCATGGCGTGAATGGCCTGCCCTTGCCAGCGGGAGAAAATGGAGGGGCTCTGCAAGCAGCAACGCCCTCCGGTGTGCCACAGCCCGTGATTACTCGCAGTGCAGTTCCTAACGGAACGAACGGAAGTGCAACCGGCGCTGCTGCGCCGTCTCAGTTTTCTCAAAGCGCGGGGGGCGGTGCTTCGCAACCGAGTGCTGACGCTTTTAACCCGAATGGAGCAGTGAACTCGTTGCTCTCCAACCCTAACCCGCAGACGCCTCAAACGGCCGGTGCTGCCGGTTTTAATACCTCTACTGGGATAGGCGGAGGCTCTACCTTCGGTGGGAGCTCCACAGGTAGAAGCAGCCCATTTGGTTCCTCATCAAGTAATTCGAGTTCGGGCTTCGGCGTTATCCAAAGCGGTGGTCTTGGTGGAGTGGCAAGCAAAGCCGAACGCCACAGCATTAAGCTCATTAACGATCAACAGCAGTACTCGCTATGGGAGTTCTACTACGATCCCAACAAAGATCCTCTCCGCAATGGTGCCGGTGCGTTGAATCAGATCGGAGGCGGAAATGGCGCAAGTGCTCAATTCGGCAACACTGGTATCGGTGCGGCACCTGGCTCCTCAGGAACCAATGGCGCTACAAACAGTCTTTTCACGCGAGGCCCGAGTCCGTTTGCCGACTCTAACAATGGGCCGAGTAACTTTGGTAATCCAGGCCCATCTACGGGTGCTGCTCCCTCCTCGAATCCGCAAACCCCTGCAACCCCAGCCGCGCCGCCGCAATAGTCATACC
>CALMAV010000096.1:0-1617 GCA_937859895.1 uncultured Bryobacterales bacterium
GAAGAAGCAGGGCCAGGCAAGGGTCACTTACCTGTGAAACAGAAGCTCGGCGTCCTGCTGTCCGGGCGCGGCTCTAACTTTGAAGCTATTGCCGCGAACATTCTGGCCGGTAAACTCGATTGTGAAATAGCTGTTGTTATTTCGAATAAGCCCACCGCTCCCGGTTTGACTCGTGCGCAAGAGTTGGGCTTTCATTCTGTGACTATTCCGTCCGCAGGCGTTGAACGGACAGAGTTTGACGGGAAAGTAGCTGCAACGTTGGAAGAGCACAGGGTGGATTTGGTGTGTTTGGCCGGCTACTTACGGCTGCTCAGCGGACAATTTGTCTCCCACTTTGCAGGCAGGATCTTGAATATTCATCCTTCGCTGCTGCCTTCGTTTCCAGGACTCGATGCGCAATATCAGGCCTTGCAGCATGGTGTGAAAGTGACCGGCTGCACGGTTCATCTGGTGGATGAACAGCTGGATAGCGGACCGATTCTCTTACAAGCAGCTGTGCCGGTGTTGGACGCAGATACAGTAGAAACGCTCTCGGCCCGCATCTTAGTCGAGGAGCATCGTATTTATTCAGAAGCAATTGCGCTGGTACTTAGTGGTACTTATTGCATAGAAGGGCGTCGCGTTCTTACAAAATGTTGAGAAAAGTCGGGGCTATCGTTGGTGGTGTAGTTGTTCCGTTGTTCGTCGTTCTACTCCTGCTTTCGGGCAAGCAAGTGGAACTAAAGTTTGCTCGGCCTGTTACGGCGATTGCAAATGCAACCACGGTAGTGGTGGAGGCAGACGGTCCCAACGGGATGAAACTTTTCACGGCCAGCGTGGAGCAGAATGGCCAAACGCAGCTTGTTGAAGAGGATAAGCTGAACTCTCCGCAGCGCACGCGTATCTACACGTTTACAGCGGGCAGAAAGCAAGCACCTTTTCTGAAAGAAGGTGCGGCAAAGCTGATTGTACGTGCGAAATCGAACGATTTCCGAGGTCGCACGACAACTCTTGAGCAGAACGTTCAAGTAGTTCTGCGGCCGCCGACGATTGTTGCTGATGGAAGGCAGCACTACATTAACCAGGGCGGCGCGGAGCTGGTAACCATCGATGTAGGAGGAAATTGGACCGATGCAGGAGTCAGAGCGGCTAATTACTCGGCCGGATCATTTCCGATGCCGGGTGAGCCGCCTAACTCGTCCCACAGATTCTCGCTTTTTCCGTACCCGTGGGACTTGTCTCCGGAGGTTGTGCCGGTTGCATTTGCACGGAATGAGGCTGGCACCGAAGTAACTGCTTCTTTCTGGGTGAAAGTCTTTCCTAAGAAATTTCGTGAGAGTGTCATTCAGCTAAATGACCGCAACATGTCCAAAGTGGTTGGTGAGCTAGACCCGGAGGGTAGCGGCAGTCTGGTAGAACGGTTTGTCAGGCTAAACCGTGAGATGCGCAGAACAAACGGTCAAGTGATCTACAACTTGCGAACGAACACCGAAGACAAGATTCTCTGGTCCGGAGCGTTTGTTCCTTTGAAGGGTGCACGTGAATCTTTTTTTGCTGACAAACGTAGTTACGTTTATCAAGGTCGCAAAGTAGATGAGCAGGTCCACTTAGGTTATGACCTGGCACAGACTGCTAACT
>CALMAV010000096.1:1627-5689 GCA_937859895.1 uncultured Bryobacterales bacterium
CCGCTAATTCAGGTAAGGTGATTTTTGCTGATCGGCTTGGGCTTTACGGGAACTGCATAATTCTTGACCATGGTTACTCCCTGCAAAGCCTGTACGGGCATTTGAGCAAGATTCTGGTTAAGGTAGGGGACACAGTTGGCAAGGAGCAGCAGATTGGAGTAAGTGGTGCGACAGGAATGGCTTTCGGAGATCACCTGCATTTCAGCATGATGGTGGCTGGGGTACAAATTGATCCGAAGGAGTGGTGGGATGAACATTGGATCAAGGATCGAATCCTAAGTAAGATCGGTTCAGGCGCGGGTGCCGCAGCTGTTACGGCTAGTGCTGCACCTCCTTCCAATGTCGAACCGCCACAAGCGAAAAAGGCGCACAAACATTCTGGGCGAAAGGGCTAAGTTGCCTAGACGTGTCGGTTATTTGAAACGATTCGATGAGCGAACTGGTACGGGAAAGGGCAGGGGCCACGACATAAGAGCCAGGTGATCGTAGGCCCAGAGATTGATTAGTCCGAGACCTCGGGTGGAAGCCGCCTGAAACTCGTTTGGCCAAGGACAGAACCCATTGAACCAGGGAATCAGGTAGGCGACATCAACTGGATCCCAAGATAGTTGTGGAGTTAGTGCGAAGGTAATGGCTTGATGAGCCAGTGTCAGGTTCAGATAGGTTGCACCCCAGCTAAGAGCTTCTACTTTGAAGCGATCAAGCCCGCTGCCTTCTTTGGTCCTCCACGCAGCAGGTAAGTTAACGGCTGCGTTCAATCGACCGCCTTGTGAGTAAGTCACATTAGGCCCCGCGTAACAAACTGGATTATTCACGTCGTTTGGATAGAGAATTTCGAATTTAGCATTCGGAAATTTGGCTAATACACCTTCGCGGATACCATCGATGTGGGCTTTCAGGCGTGCAGCGAGAAAGTCCGTATCGGCTCCGTTATTCACCGTCGGATCATCGTCTTGGCAGGTGAACTTGTACAAGGGGCGGCCAAGTGCCGACGTCGCTGCAGCACTCGTAGCAGCATCGTAGTAGGCCATAGAGCCATAGCGAACTTGACCGGTGCCTGTTGTCCAAGCTGCGTCTGCGGCGCTTGAAATCGTGAAGTGAGTAGGATCAGTGACGGTGACTGCCCATGTTCCGTTTGTGGCAATACATCCTCCTACGCCGGAGATGATTACGCGATCGCCTGTCTCCAAGCCGTGCGGATCTGCAAGGCCTATGCTGATCGGGTCAGAAAATGCACAGTACCCGACTGGCTGTGAATGCGAGGAGAAGAACCACCAGAGAAACTCACCAAACTGGAGCCAGGGCGTGAGGCCAGCTGCACTTTGGAGAGCCGCCATGGAGGAGTAAACTGCGGTCTGAAACCGAGTCAAATTTGGTACGGGGGCGCACTGGGTTGAGCTTAGGTTTGCAAAGCCAGTGTCCGTCTGAACTCTTGAGTCGTCGTAGAAGCGGGCGCACCAAGTGGCGTCGGCTGTGCCGTCGTCGCTTGGAGGATTGACTAGCTCCATGGAAAACGACGCGGTTACCAGCAGGTTCTGCGCCGCAGCGGAAGCAAAGAAGTCGGAGTGCCACTGGCGGATTGGGAAATTAAGTGGATTGGCAGCCGTGGGGTCAACCTGCCATGTGCCATCTTGTCCGAAGTCGAGGTCGCCCGAGTAGTGCAGAGTACCGGCCGCAGAGATTGCGGTGCCAGAGAAAGTCGCACGCCAGTTCGGCGTTCGAGTGAAGATTGTCAGTTGACCGGGGCCGGACTTTTCCGCTCGAATGATGATACTGCCTGCATTGATGTAGTAAACAAAATGCGCTGCAATGGTGTCGAGCGTATCCCAAGTTGTTACCGTCTTCTTAAGAGGAACATCATCGATGGTGAGGGTGGCTACTTCGCCACTGATCCATGTTCCTGTGAAAGAGACCACAATCGACTTCCAGAAGCCGCCTGCCCGCCGCCGTTGATTCCACCAGAAGACGCCTAAGTACTCGTTGATTTGCCCGGTAAAACCGAGTTTATCTAAGTGCCAAAGTAACCGTTGCGGGCTTACCTTGTAAGTAGCGTCAGTGTCGTAATCCAGCGCCGGGCTGACATTGGAGTAAGTAACAAGTGCATTGGGCGGGTCGCCTGGAACAGCTGCTTCTAAGTAGTCGAACAGAAATGACCCGCTGCCTGGAAGAAGAGTGAGAGTAACTGTATGCGTGCCTGACAGTACAGCGGAGCGGAGCAATCTACGGGTGACTACCTCTGAACCTACTTGCAAGTGGCAGACTTGCTGTGAGGAAGGGTCGCCATCGAGGCTGACGCTAACTGTTCCTCGTGTTGTATTAAGAGATGTTCCTAAGTACAGGTCGTGCTGTGAGGAGCAGGTATACGTCACGCTGACCGCATCGCCCGCGTTACCAGTAGACTTCCCAAAGCCCTGCCAGTAGTTATTAGCGGCGACTGTCGTCCACCCAGTGCCTGTGTATGCACACGCAGACAATTTGTCGTTTCCGATTCGAACGCTTCCGGCTACCGCACAGGGCAGGGACGTGTCCTTGTCCGAAGCGACAATCCAATTTCTAAATGAGGCCGTCCACTCCGTGTCCTGGTAAGCAGCGCCGGCAGTCAACTGGGGAGCAAAAGTAAGCCAAGCTTGGCGGATGTGAGTGATTCCAAGAGCATCGAAGTCAAGGCTGATGCGCCAGGTAACACGGTCAGAGTTGCCTTCCGAGAGCCGTGCGGCCGTCTGGTCAACCCCAAGATTTTGATTGCCAGGACGCGTAACGATGTAAGTGGTGGTGCTATTACCGTCTGCGCCGCCGTACTCAGCCAGGTAAGTAATTGCCGACCCCATGCCCGCAGATTGAGTAAGGGTAAGGTGGGTAGGGTTATCGACGGTTGCTACAGAGTAGCCCGTTCCACCGAGGCAAATGGTTGAACCCGGCGCGACTCCGGCGAATTTGATTCCGTCTACGAAGGTGACCGAAGTGCCGGCAACATTGACGTGACCGGTCCGGGCGTTCTTCAGAGTAAGATTGCCGTTTGAATCAGCTGCGGCCATTACTACTGCGTTCGTATCGGCGTAATTCGACCAATCGTGGGAGTTGATTTGCCTTGCGAGTGCCTGCGCAACATAGCCTGCAGTTTCGCTACCGATGTCAGAGGTGAAATCGAAAGCAACGTTGTTTATAAAAAGCGTAAGCCGGTCGCGCTGTGAGCAGCCGCCAGGGGCAGTGATCTTGTAGGTACAGGAGGCAACCGAGTAGTTACTGGTCAGCAGCGTCGCATAATCCCAGAGACGGATCTTAGTAGAACCTAAGTCAAGGTTAGTGACTGGATCAACCAGAATGAGATCCATCTGAGACCAATCAATCCAGGAGTAACGAGCTGAGTCGATAGGTTGCAGACCTTCAAAAGTAAGGTCAAAGGTAAGTGTAATTCCCGAGATATCGAAGTTTGGCAGGTAACGAACTGAGTAATGCTCAAAACTGTTATCGGCATCGAACACGACAAGAACGCAAAAATCAGCCATGTCGCGGAAAACGCCGAAGGCGGAAAAGGCAGTCGGGCTAGCGTTACAGAGCGAAGCAGCAGCGCCAAACCCGGTGAAACCGCGAAGGTAAAAGGTGCGGTCGGGCTGGAACTTTTCGATTTGGGCGAAGCTCAATGCGGGCACCTCTTTTCGACTTGACGCTAGCACCGGAACGGGAGCTGTCGAAAAGGACGCGCTGTGGAAAAGAGGTGTAAAGCGCTCGACACAAACCAGTTAGCAATTTAACTGGACGCGTGACTGGATAAGCGACTAAAATGCGTATCGAATGGCGCACTCGGGCAGGTGCACAGTCAGCAGTTGACAAAATTCATCAACCAGATCTGCCTTGAAGCCGCGCTTGTAACGGATGTTGCGCCCACCCATCTGGCTGTACTTGGTCTCCTGTGTGTCAGGTTTCCAGAGAAGTTCTTCGCCCTTAGGATGCCAGCCGAGATTGATCTGATGAAGCCGTTCATTGTGAGTCAGAAAAATGATCTCTGCACCAAGCTGCGCCTTCACCTCAGGCCGAAGCACCCGCGCGAGCCCATCGAAGAGC
>CALMAV010000096.1:5699-11459 GCA_937859895.1 uncultured Bryobacterales bacterium
TCGAAGAGCAGGCGGTAATCTGCCTGCCAGCCCTCGTAGTAGATGACTGGCGAGAAGTTTAGGTGCACCTCGTAGCCGGCAGCGTAGAAATCGTTGATGCTCGCTATGCGCTCGGCAATCGAGGAAGTCCGGACATCGACAACCTTGGCCACGCGCTGCGGCATGAGGCTTAGACGGATGCGGGTCTTGCGCTGTGGATCGTAGTCGAGCAGATCGCGATTGACGTACTTAGTCGCGAAGCTCGCCTTTGCGGTAGGCAGAGTAGTGAAGAGCTTAACCAAGTCGCGGACGTTGTCGCAGACCAAAGCATCGGCAGAACAGTCGCTATTACAACCAATGTCATAGACCCAATAAGTAGGGTCAATCTGGCTCGGCTCGGGCTTCCAGCCCAGCTTCGTTGCATGGCGAGTAAGGTAGGCCGAGATCTGCTCGATGTTGACAAAGGTCGTAATTGGGTTAGCAAAGCCCTTCTGCCGAGGAACGTAACAGTAGGAGCACGACATGGCACAGCCGTTTGCATGAGAAGGCGCGATGAAATCAGAAGATCGGCTGTTAGGCTCGGCACGCAGCGACTTCTTGACTCCGAGTACGAGCACGTTGCGCTTAATCTTGTTCCAATCGGCGACGTTGCCTTCGAAACCGAAGAGCCCTGGAATTTTCCAGTGGGATGAGACTTCGATGTGCTCGGCATCTGGGAACCGCGCAAGGATCTCACGGCCGCGCTGATAGTTAGCAACGGCAGGCTCCATATAGATTGCCTGGACGTCAAGCAACCAGCTTGGAGCAGGACGCGCGGTCGCCTGATTGACTGCGAAAAGGGACGGAGTGAATGACGCCTGTTCTGTTGTAATCATGCGTGATTAAGGCTAAGGTTTTGATGTACTTAAGCACCTTGAAGTCGCATTTTGGGGTACCGTATCTAGAGCCATCAATAGACCAATTGCTTTGCCAGTATTGGCCTACCGAACTCCGCATGTTTCAGGATTGTACCGGTGAGTGTTTTCTGGTTGGGGACACGCCTACGAAGGGCTTTTACGTTTGGGTATGAACCGGGGAGATAGGTAACAGAAAAGGCCAGGCACATGGGTAACAGAAAAGGAGCGGAGCTGGCGGATAATCGCTGGCGATGCCCCCGAAAGAGAGCCATGTGATGGAAGAGCGGTTTCGGTGGATCGAGGAGTGGAAAGAGGGCGAGGCTAGCTTGACAGCCTTGTGCCGCAAGTACGAGATCAGTCGGAAGACTGCCTATAAGTATTTGCGGCGCTATGGGGAGGAAGGCGTGCTGGGATTGGCTGATCGGGGGCGGGCGCCGCACACGCATCCGAATCAGGTGAGTGTCGCGGTAGAGCAAGCGGTGGTTGACTTGCGGCTGGATCATCCGACGTGGGGTCCGAAGAAGCTGGGGGCGTGGCTGGAGCGGCATCGGCCGAAGGAGGTCTGGCCAGCGCGGAGCACGATCGGGGTGATCTTGGAACGGCATGCGTTAAATGGGAAGCAGCCAAGGCGACGGCAGCGTGCGACACCTTCGCCGCAGCCTTTGGCGCATGCAACTGGGCCCAACCTGGTCTGGTGCGTGGATTTCAAGGGCTGGTTCCGCTGTGGTGATGGAGAGCGCTGCGACCCGTTGACGGTGACCGATGCGGCAAGCCGCTATTTGTTGTGCTGCCAACTGTTGCCGCGCACCGATTCAGTGAACACGCAAGCGGCGCTGATCAAGGTGTTTCGCCGATATGGTTTGCCGCAGCGGATGCGCTCGGACAACGGCGAGCCCTTTGCCTCGGTGGGGGTGGGTGGCCTGAGTACATTGAGCATCTGGTGGCTCAAGCTGGGCATTGTGCTCGAGCGGATTGAGCCGGGTGAGCCACAACAAAATGGGCGGCATGAGCGCATGCATCGGACGTTGAAGAAAGAAACAGCGGCTCCGGCCCAAGCCAGCTGGCGAGCGCAACAGCGGCGCTTCGACCAGTTCCGCCGTGAGTTCAATGAGGAGCGTCCGCATGAGGCGTTGGGCCAGCAGACACCCGCCGACCAGTACCGGCCTTCGTTGAGGGCTTATCCGGAGAGGCTGCCGTGCGAGTGGCTGATGAGAGCGGCAAGATCCGCTGGAAGGCAGCGCGCTGCCGGGTAGGCCGAGCGCTGGGCGGCGAACCGATCGGAGTGCGAACCATTGACGACGGACTGCACCAAGTGTATTTCGGACCGCAGTTGCTAGGGGTGCTGGATGAACGGCGTTCCCGCAGCGCAGCCCGGCAACGCAAGGCCGGTTACTGGGCGCCGCTTCAGTCGCCCTCCGGGCTCCTGACCCGGACGCCCAGCAACCAATAAGTAGTGGGGTAAAGTGTTACCCATGTGCCAAGTCTGATTTGTCACCTATGTTCCGGTTCGCACATTTGGGAGTCCGTAGATGTCCGGCCGGGGTGTCCCCCAAGCGGCTTCTTGGGTTCAGAAGTTGGATGAGTCTCGGTCTTCTACTCTTGCCGTAGGGCTTCCAGTGGCTCGATACGAGATGCTCGCCAGGCTGGGAGAAATGCGGCCATCAGGGCAACACCTAGCAGCGTGATTAGCACGAGGCCATATACGTTGGGATCTGATGGCGAGACTTCGAAGAGTTGGGACCGCAGTAGCCGGGCCACGACAATGGATCCGGCGATTCCGATTATTAGGCCGGCACCGATTAGCCGGAGTGCTTCTCGGAGAACCATGCTGAGCACTCTGCCCTGATCTGCTCCAAGCGCCATGCGCAGTCCGATCTCACCGGTCCGCTGTGCGACTGAGTAGGCAATAACACCATAGATGCCGACAGCTAAGAGCATAAGAGCTAGGCCTGCGAAAGCGGCAATCAGAGTGCTACTGAAACGGGGCGTCGCTACCGAATTTGCAAGATGGCCCTCCATCGTGCTCAGCTTTACCGTTGCTTCGGGGTCTAGTGACTGAGTCAGGAGCCGGATTGGCTGAGCAACTGTAAGTGGGTCAGTTCGAGTCCTCACTAGGAGATTCATCTCAGCCCTTGGGTGCTGCAGGTAGGGCAGATAGATTTCCGGCATTGGGGGTTCTTTAGGATCATCCAGCCGAGCGTCTGCAACCACGCCGGCAATGGTCATCCCGTTCGCTGTAATTCGGTCACCACCACTGATAAGCTTCTGGCTGATGAGGTTTTGCTTCGGGAAAGACTGCTTGACCAATGCCTGATTGATGATGACCGTAGGCGGAGCATTGGCGTTATCGCGAGGGGAAAATGTTCGACCGGCTAACAGGTGGATGCCGACAACTTTGAAGTATAAGCCCGAGACCACAGTAAAGCCGGCGTCTGGGCTTTTTGTATTTATCTCGGCGAGGGGCCGGCCAGAGGTGATGTAGTATGCGTCGGGGTGAAACTCAGCATCATGGGTTAACCCTGAACTGATCGCAGCGTCTGCAATCTGAGGTTTTGGGGATGCTTGCTCCAGCAAAGGGGTGAAGACCCGGTCCAAAGTGACACTACTCTCACTTTCAGGACACTGATTGCGGCGACTAAGATATGGTCAGCGCGAAACCCGAGATCGACCGATGTGAGAGTAGTGAATGTCCGGAGAAGAAGGCCTGCCGATACGAGAAGAATCATGCATAGCGCGACCTCAGCCGTGATAAACATTTGGCGCAGGCCTAGCGCAGCCCCACCGACAACTCCTCGTGCGCTCGTTGAGCGCAGATCTCGATTTGGATCCACACGGCTGGTGTAGAGTGCAGGAGCAAGTCCGAAGAATACGCTCGACAGGAGCCCAGCCAAACCGCAAGAACACAGCACAGTCCAGTTGATCTGGACATCGTCTAAGCGAGGGACGTAACTGGGCGCCCATCGCAGTAGGAGAGGCAACCCGACGTAGGCCAGCGCGATACCGCCTGCAACGCCTCCACAGGCCAGCACGACAGCCTCGGTTAAGAGCTGCTGAACGATGCGAGCACGGCTTGCTCCCAGGGCTGCGCGAATAGCCATCTCCCGCACTTATCCGCTGCCACGCACTAACAAGAGATTGGCAATGTTGGCGCAAGCAATCAACAAGACGAGGGCCACAGCTAGAAGCAGAACGTAGAGGCTGGTCTTGACTTCCCGCACCGTGTAATTCGACAGCGACGTAATGTAAACACCCTTGTGTTCATTCGTTCCTGGATATGCCTTCTCCAGCCGGTTCGCAATGGTGGTCAATCGAAGCTGCGCCTGTTTTACTTTCGTGCTCGGTTCGAGCCTTCCAACAACGCGATAGTTGTGGGCGCCACGGCCGGTGTCTTTCAGCACCTCAGAAAGAGGGAACCAGACTTCGGTATGGCTCGCTTCGGGAAAGTGAAACCCGGACGGTAGTAGCCCAATATCTCAACCTGGGTGCCAGTAGCCTTGAGCAGATGGCCATGGGAGAAAGGAGCATCTCCAAAATGACGTCGCCAGAATCCTCCGCTTACTAGAGCCACAGTGGGGTGGCCCGTGAAGTCGGATGGAGCGAAGGCACGACCCGCTATCGGTTGCACGCGCATGGTGTGCAGGAAGTCCTCTGAAATGGCTGACGCGCCGGTAAACTCCGGCTTCTGATTGGCGACAATATTGAGAAGCTGATTGTTATAAACCGCCAAGGACTGGAAAGTATCCTCCGTGCCATCACGGAAGTCGAGGAAATCGGGCCCTGACACCTGGCCGTAGAGCCTGCCACTGGCCCGGGCTGTGGTGATTGACACCAGTTGTTCAGGGTGGTCGTAGTTCAGCGGTTTTAGAATTACGCCGTGAACTACGCTGAAGATCGCTGTGTTCGCTCCGATGCCGAGCGACAGAATGGAAATGGCCAAGAGAGCAAAGCCAGGGGAACGCCTGAGTGAGCGGAAGGTGGTTTTCAGGTCCATGTCTAGTTGGGTGTAGTACAAGCAATTGAACGCCCACGCGAAAACATTGGGAAACGATCGTTTTTCAGGCTGTTGAGTGTTCGAAGGTGGGAGCTGACGTCCCAAAACTGAGAACAGGATCGCCGCAACGCTAGAGCCGACTATTCGATATAGTCAAAGCGCGGCGACCCGATGCACGTAACCAAGAATCTGTTGACTAAGAATTCTGACTGGATCAAGTACTACTGTCGCTAGCACCTCGCCAGATCAAACGGGTTTAATGAGTAACAGGATGAATTAGGGGAATCACCTCCCTCCGATGCCGACGATACACACGGAAATCGCGCAGGTCTGTCGTGACAACGGGATGTTTCGGATACAGTTCACTCATACAAATAAGACACAGATCCGCCAGATCTGGTTTACGGTCTCTGTACTGCTTGGCAAGCTGCACCAATCGCGTTGAGTGATCAGGCATATTAAAGGCAATTTGAACTAACCCGGTTTCCAGAAGGCCAAGTGCGCTGGCAGTGTCAGCTAACTGAAAAGCCGCTTCAGCCAGCACCGACTCGCAGGTTAGTAGCGGATCAGTTACATGCTGTGCCAAGCTCAAAGCCCACTCGTGATACTGATCGTTACGGTTAACGAACGCAACTAGGAAGCCAGTATCTGCAATTGCTCTCACTTTCGTGAAAAGCCTTTTCGAACAGAGAGATCGCGGGAACCGTTCACCGTTCCTGCTAAACGGAGGAAAGGACGATGGTCAGCACTACGCGCCTTTTCCAGTTGATCGCGTATAATCTGGCCTTGTGAGACACCTGTCTTTGCGGCCAAATCCTCCAGCCACTTAGCAAGGTCCTCAGGAAGCCGAACCCTCAATGTGTTATGCATTTATCTGAAATTTAACACAAGAAT
>CALMAV010000097.1:0-1332 GCA_937859895.1 uncultured Bryobacterales bacterium
GCACTACTACGATCCGCTGTTCAACGGCAGCAATTGGCCGAATCTTGCCCGAGGGAGCAAATCGGCAATCATGCTGAAGAGGGGCAGGAGGAATTCGGGTCTGCAGTTCACGGGCTTGTTCGTCGATTGAAGACGAGCCATACGGGATTTTTTCATCAGTCGGTGCGAAGAGTTCCAGCACGGCTTGCGATCGGCGCTACATTCAGCAAACCCGTTGCGGCAGGCTCTCTCTGGGTTGCGCACGACATACATCTTGGGAGTCCAGCGGAAAAGGCCGGCTTGAGACCGGGCGACGAAGTTCTTACTGTAGACGGGCGATCCGTTTAAGGCACTGAACAACTCACGTTTCCCATGGGCTCAGAATGGACTCTCCTCGTACGCCGCGGAACTCGTGAGTTGGCCTTGCAGATTGCCGTACCAAATCCTAAGTCGCGTAAGCAGCCACACTGTTCGCCTGCGCCGCTTACCTATTCGATGATGGAGAACAACATCGGGTACCTGAAGGTCTCTGCATCTTTCCAACGTTGCTCGGGCTTGACTTGGCGCGGCAGATCGATAAGGCAATGCGTGAACTCTCAAGGTGCGACGCGCTCGTTCTTGATCTTCGCGGCAACCTTGGGGGAGGTCTCGGTGTTCTGAGGCTTATGAGCTATCTTTCACCTGCCAAACTCCCCATTGGCTACACCGTAACGCGAAAACGTGCTGAGACTGGTTACAACAAGCATGGTTTGCCGAAGCTGGCCTAGTTGCCGACCCATTTGCCGAACACGTTGGCGACCCTGCGTTTAGCTGCTCAGTTTTCCGTCGCGACTCTTCGGTCCTTCTCGTATCTAAGGACCTTGGGTTCGAAAATTGGCATGGGAGGATCGCAATTCTCGTCAACGAACATATCGCCAGCGCGGGGGAGATGGTCGCTGCCTTTGCTGCCGAGAACGGCTTGGCAACGATCATCGGAACTCAAACGGCCGGTCGGCTGATACCAGGTTCAGCAGTTTCAGTGGGCGCAGCCTAAATGCTTATCTTGCCGAAAGCTGAATATGTAACGTGGCAAGGCCGGGCGATTTGTGGGTGAGGGCGTAACTCCTGATATCAGATGCGAACAAAGCTCTTTAGCCTTAGACGACACTGCCGACTCTGTTCTTTCGGCTGCCATCGGGCACTTGGGAAGCTTGGCTTCCAAGCAGGAATATAAAAAGAACATGAACTGCCGCAGAGGAACTAGCGGCGACTCTCGCCAATGCATAGCGTAGCCAAAACCGCCGCAGACTCAGGAGGTGCACTCTCAGCCGATTCGTCTCCTTTCGCAAGTAGAGAGGCTAAAGACGCACCAAC
>CALMAV010000097.1:1342-2837 GCA_937859895.1 uncultured Bryobacterales bacterium
CCAACTTGGTTCTGTCACCGCATGTCGAGTTGCTGCGTTTGCAGTTATTCCTTCATGACGATTTCCGGCGGGAGGCGCGCCGCCGCCAGACCAGCATCCCGAGTAGCCCACTGCCGAGCAGGCCAAAGGCGCTGGGCTCGGGACTTACTGCCACGCCACCACCGACATAGTCTACCGCCGCATCGTGGGTAGCGACCGCGACGCCGTAATCAATTGGACCGGCACCGGTTCCGCTAAAGTCACCGTTGCTCCAGAAGTCAACCACCTTGCCACCACCGATATCGAACAGTCCGTAAATATCAAGGAAGCCGCCATGCACCTGGTAATCAGTAGCGGTAGGAGGCGAACCACCGGGATAGAAGAGGTTGTCAAAGGTTAAAAAGCCGTTGGCCTCCGGCGGCAATCCGGTCGTTACTGCGAACCTGCTGAAATCATTTGGTGCTAGCAAGTTGGTCGGTTCCGGCGCATCGTGCGTGATTGGCAGGAGCAAACCAATGGGGGTATTGACCATGTTAAGGCCGTTGTTGGAATCAGAAAAGGAACCGCTGATTCCGGTGACCTCAAAGGCTTGCGGATACTTCCTGTCCGTCGCTGCGCCATAGGTCAGCTGCACTGTGCCACTTACGCGATCGCCTGCAAAGCTGAAGTTGAATGTGCTGGCCTTTGCCTGCGAATATAGCGACGTCGCCAAAAGCAGCGTTGCCGAGACTACAAGTTTCTTTCTCATCAAAATGAACTCCATTATTAAAATTTCAATTCCTCCTGGTAAGAGACCGAACCGATTGCAGCCGGAATTTACCGACGACCAGAGCATCCGTACTCCGATGACCTGATCGAGCCCGCCCTGAGCCCCACTGGATTATAAACATGCGAGGTAGAAAATGGCTGAACATCATTGATCTGGTTGGGGAAAGACGCCGTAGCACGGGATCCTGACCTACACGGACGAAAGCCGGTTTCCGATTCCCCTCATTGGCTGATCCGCCGAGGAATTTCGTAATGAGTTCGTCACTGGAGGCAAGCTGTTTGTGGAGGGAGATGGCTCGGGAATGGAGAGAATAGAAACTGGCGATGCTGAGTTTTACTTTGAGGGCCGATCACATCACCTTTGTCGATCGGTGCGTTTCGCGCCAATCACTCGGCGGCATGCCTTCCCAGTTCCGAAACGCGCGGCCGAATGAGTTGGGATCTTCAAAGCCCAAGAGGTAAGCCGCCTCGTTCAGTTCAAAGGCTGAGTTGCTGAGGTAGTAGCGCGCCATCTGATGACGTGCTTCGTCCAGTACGCGCTGAAAACTCGATCCAGAGTCTTGAAGCCTGCGTTGCAAAGTACGAGGGCCCATGTGTAGGGCATTTGAAATTGCGTCAATTGAGGGACGATGGCCCGTGAGTTTGTCCTGGATCGTGCGGCGCACAAGCTCCAAGAAACTATCCTCTTCCTTGTACTGCCGTAACTGTTCCTCAAACTGCGGCGCGAGTAGATCGAGGAGTTCTGCGT
>CALMAV010000098.1 GCA_937859895.1 uncultured Bryobacterales bacterium
GTCAGCCTCACGCGGATATGCATCGCTTGATTACCAGCTTTCGGGTCACCGCGTGTCGCCGATGCAGAAGCTTGATGTGCTGGTGGCAGGTGAACCGGTAGATGCGCTCTCGCTGATTGTTCATCGAGACTTTGCTTTCGAACGAGGTAAGGGTCTGATCGAGCGACTGCGTAAGTTGATCCCGCGCCAGATGTTTGAAGTTGCTTTGCAAGCTGCCATCGGAAACAAAATCATCGCGCGCGAGACGATCTCAGCTATTCGCAAGAACGTTTTGGCAAAGTGCTACGGCGGCGATATCTCGCGCAAACGGAAGCTGCTGGAAAAGCAGAAGGAAGGCAAGCGACGAATGAAGCGGGTGGGTCGCGTGGAGATTCCGCAAGAAGCCTTCCTAGCCGTACTGAAGGTCGGCTCAGACTCCGGTAATTAGAGGACGTTCTTCGGCATTAAGCCTGCCATATGGCCAAATACTTTCCTCGTCTGTTTGCAATTTCTGCAGTTGTTTGTCTCGCCTTACCGCAGGTGACTTATAGCCAGGCAACTGCCATCGTTGACCTGAATACCCGCTATCAGACGTTTGAAGGCTGGGGAACCTCGCTGGCCTGGTGGGCCAACGTCGTGGGCGGGTATCCAGAACCAATACGCTCCGAATATATCCGTAAGTTCTTTGACCCGGTTAGTGGGCTAGGCCTGAATATTGTCCGTTATAACATCGGCGGGGGCGAGAATCCCGCCTTTCTGCCGCCGAACCGCACGTTCTTGGAATTCCGAGCACGCGTTCCGGGGTTCGCCGCAACTGCCGGACAGTATGACTGGGCGCAGGATGCCAATCAGCGATATGTTCTGACAGAAGCCGTTAAGAAAGGCGTCAATATTGAGGAAGCGTTCTCTAATTCGCCGCCCTACTGGATGACGGTCAGCGGTAGTGTAAGTGGAGGAGTAAGTGCTTCCGACAATCTTCGTCCGGAGTCTTATTCCGCTTTTGCCGATTATCTGACTACCGTAGTCCAGCATTTCCACGATGCGTGGGGCATCACTTTCCGGACGGTAACTGCATTGAATGAACCAGCTTCCGGCTATTGGCACTTTGGTAATCGGCAGGAAGGCTGTGGCTTCTCTCCAGTTCACCAGAACGAGATGGTAAAACAGCTTGGCGCCTCCTTAGCCAAAAAAGGCATGACTTACACGAGTGTTAGTGGCCCCGAAGAAACTAACATCGACGCTAGTGTTTCCAGCTTCGCGACTTACGACAGCACAGCGCGATCTTATCTGTCTCAGGTAAACACCCATACTTATCAGGGAACTCAGCGTATCGCGCTACAGGCTGCGGCTGCTGCGGCCGGTAAGCGGCTTTGGATGTCTGAGGTGGGTGATGGCGATGGGACAGGGCTGAAGATGGCTGACGGCATCATCGCCGACTTACGCGAGATGAAGGCCAATGCCTGGATTTACTGGCAGACAGTGGACAATGGCCCCGGTTGGGGTTTGTTTGCGAACGCTCTGGACGGCACTGCTAACTACGGCTATACGGTTAATCGCAAGTATTACTCGCTGGCACAATTTTCTAAGTTCATCCGGCCCGGTTATCAAGTTATTGCAATAGGTGAAAAGAACTCAGTGGCTGCATACGATGGCAAGGCCAATCTCATATTGGTTACGCTGTCGCAAGATCTGCAAGACCAGAATATTACTTACCAAGTTGATAATCTGCCCACCGGTTCGTGGCTAGTTACTCCCTATCGTACGTCGGCAACAGAGAGTCTGGTTCAGCTGCTGAGCTTCCCTTTAACGGGTAATCGCTTTGGTTACCTGATTGAGCCTTCCTCGCTGACAACCTTCGTTATTACGAAACAACCTCCGGGAACGGTGGTTGCGGGCAGAGGTCTTAAGCTTCGCAAGCGGGTTCTGTCAGCAGAAACAGAATGACTGCCGAAGTAGTTCCAGCTGTCAATTGCAATTTAGTGGTCGGCACCGCGGGCCATATCGATCACGGCAAGACAACACTCATCCATGCCCTGACCGGGACTGATACCGATCGTCTGGCTGAAGAGAAGCGCCGCGGTATCTCCATTGATCTGGGCTTCGCTCACGTTGAGCTACCAGGTGGAATCAGCATCAGCTTCATTGATGTTCCCGGTCACGAGCGTTTTGTAAAAAACATGCTCGCTGGGGCGGGTGGCATTGACGCTGTGATGCTGATCATCGCAGCTGACGAAGGAGTGAAGCCGCAAACGCGAGAACACTTTGAGATCTGTCGGCTACTTGGTATTCGCCGTGGCTTGATGGTTCTGACTAAGATTGACGCTGCCAGCCTCGATCAGATGCACCTTGCAAGGGAAGCTGCTGCAGCCCTGGTAGTCGGGTCATTTTTGGAAGGAAGCCCGGTTCTGCCCGTTAGCGCGCGGAGTCAGCAAGGGCTGCCTGCACTACGCACTGCACTTGCTCAACTGGCTCGCGATACGAACTCACACGTCTCTGATCGACTCGCACGACTTGCCATTGATCGAGCCTTTGCGGCCAAAGGTTTCGGAACCGTTGTAACAGGAACATTGACTGGCGGAGTACTGCGGGTTGGAGACACGATACAGGTTCACCCAGGCGACAAGAGCGGTCGCATCCGTGCGCTGCAGGTGCATGGCCGGCCCGTTAGCGAGGCACAGCCTGGCGAACGAACTGCCGTCAATCTCACAGGCATTGACCATCTCGAGATGGAACGCGGGCTTATCATTACTCATCAGAACGATCTTAGGCCCACCTCACTTCTGGATGTCACGGTCGAGTGGCTGAGTGACGTTAGCGTTCCCCAGAAGCGCGAACAGTTCCTTCTGCATTCCGGTACGGCAGAGATTGAAGCTCACCTGAAGGTATTCGGTCCGGCAGCAC
>CALMAV010000099.1 GCA_937859895.1 uncultured Bryobacterales bacterium
GAGCGGAGCTGTTTGCAGCCTATCTGCATCTGGTTCATGGCCGAGGCCTTCACCACCGGGCACGGGCTTTAGCCGCGCTCTGGGGCGCGATCACGAAATCATGAAAGTTGCGAATGGAATGAAGTCTGACGAGACAGTCGGCATTATCGGCTCCGGCTTGGGTGGCCTTAGCGCTGCTTGTGTACTGGCGGCGCGTGGTTACAAAGTAACGGTTTTTGAGAAAAACGAGTGGATTGGCGGGAAAGCGGCCGTGCTTCGCGAAGGCGGCTACCGGTTCGACATGGGCCCTACCATCCTGATCTATCCTTCGGTGCTCCGTAAGATCTTCACCGAGGCCGGTCGCGACATGTCGCAGTACCTCAAGTTGATAGAACTCAAGCCGCAGTGGCGCTCCTTCTTTGAAGATCAGAGCGTACTGGACTTGTATGGCGATCCGGCAGACATGAAGGGCGAACTCGACCGCTACTCGCCGGGCAGCAGCGAAGGCTACAGGAAGTTCACTGAGCGCTCCAACGAGCTGCATGAGATCTCGAACCGGTTCTTCTTTTGGCGTTCTATCGGGTCCATGAAGGACACGTTCGAAACGGGTTCGGCCATGAATTTAACGCTGCTTCGTGATGTAAGCCGCATGCGGCTAGGCCATACGGTTGCGGGCACCATTCGCAAAGACGTTAAAGACAAGCGCGTTGCTCAAATGCTCGATCATATGGTGCAGTACGTGGGTTCGTCGCCTGAACGAACGCCCGCTATTCTCTGCGCTATCGGCCATATGCAGGCTAGCGAAGGCGTCTGGTATCCAATGGGCGGAACGCGCGCGATTCCAGAAGCATTGACGAAACTGGCTACCGAACTCGGGGTCGAGTTCCGGACAAGCTGCCCGATCAAGCGAATTGTGAGCGAGCATGGGTCTGTGCGTGGCGTGGAAACCATGTCGGGCGAGACAGTTCCGCTAGGAGCGATTGTGTCGAACGCCGATGCGGTTCGGACCAATCGCGAATTGGTAGGCGGCGAGACAGCTGAGCGTTTCAATAAGCGGCGTTCCTACGAACCGGCCTGTTCCGGTGTAGTAATCTACCTGGGGCTTGATCGGCAGTACGAACATCTCTCTCATCACAACTTTGTTTTCTCGCGCAGTGCCGAGGCCGAGTTCCACGCCATCTACGATAAAGGCGTTCCCGCAGAGGATCCAACGGCTTATCTATGTGCTCCTTCCCGCACAGAATCTGCCGTGGCTTCGCAAGGCGGTGAGGCGCTTTACATCCTGGTGCACACGCCTTATTTGCGACCGGGCCAGGACTGGACGAAGCTCTATCCGGCTTACCGCAAAGTAATCTTCGATAAGCTGGCGCGCACCGCTGGGCTGAAGGATTTGGAGTCGCATATCCGGGTCGAAAAGCACCTGACTCCGCAAGATATTCATGAGCGATATGGAGTGCTGAATGGCGCAATTTATGGCATTACCAGCCATGGTCGGCTGCAGGGAGGCTTTAAGCCCGCAAACCACAGCATCGACATCAAGGGACTATATCTGGCCGGCGGTGCAGCGCATCCCGGGCCAGGCATGCCAATGGTTTTGATGTCGGGTTGGATTGCTGCTGACCGGCTTGATCAGGACCGTATCGTCGAAAAGCAAGTGCCGCTTCCCCACGCTATTGCCGTATGACCTCGCCGGTGCTGGCCGGGGATAAGTCAGGGTTGTCGATAGCGGAGACTTCGCTCCCGGTGACCTCGCCCGCGGTTTTGACTCTTTTCTCGAAGTATGCGCTGTATCGCTTGTGGCGCAATTTTCAGGGCTTCCACTTGTTGCACCGAGAAAGAGTCGCCGGCCTCGACGGTTTGCCCCTGTTCATTTACCTAAACCACCCTTCGTGGTGGGATCCGCTCGTTGGAATCTTTCTTAGCCAGTACCTGTTTGCTCATCGCCGTCAATACGGGCCCATTGCTAGTGAAGGATTGAACAAGTACAAGTTCTTTGAGAAGCTTGGATTCTTCGGAGTCGATGGGGGAACCCGTGCTGGGGCAGCCCGTTTCTTACGCATTGGTCGAGCTGTGATGAAGCTTCCGGATGGTGTGCTTTGGGTCACCGCTCAGGGCCACTTCAGCGATCCGCGTGTGCGGCCGCTGGTCTTGCAGCCCGGTATCGCGTATTTGACCCACCGCGTCTCAGATATTGTCGTGCTGCCGATTGCATTGGAGTACGCCTATTGGGATCAGCGTAAGCCGGAAGCGTTTGCCGCTTTTGGGCAGCCGATGTTCGTTCGCAACGGAGCGGATCATCCAGCAGCCGAGTGGCTTGGGGCATTCACCGATGCTCTGGCGGATACTCAAGACGATCTAGCCGATCACGTGAAACGCCGCAGCCGTACTCCCTTTCACTCAGTCTTTCATCGCGAAAGCACGGGGCCGAATACGGGAGGCATCTACGATGCGTGGCGCGCGTTCGTCTCACGATGGGAAGCCAAACCTTCAGGGCCAAAGTTCTTAGGCAAATGAGCGTACTCCTGATTCTCGCTGTTGCAAGCTTCGTCCTCGCGTTGTTCTACTGTGTGCTGTTCCTGCGCAATCTCTCGCTCTATGTGCCTCCACCTGCTTACACTGAACCGCGAGTGCCCGCAGCTGTTTCGGTTTTGATCCCGGCGCGTAACGAGGAAGCTGCTATTCGGGCTGCAGTAGAAGCCGCACTCAGAAGTAAAGGCGTACAGGTGGAAGTAATTGTGCTGGATGACGGGTCAGAAGACGGGACTGCCGCAATCGTGAGATCCATGGGAGCGGCCGATAGTCGGGTTCGACTTGAAACAGCGCGGGCCTTACCTCCGGGTTGGTGTGGCAAGCAGTTTGCCTGCTCTACCCTATCGGAGTTGGCGACACACCAAACGTTGTGCTTTGTAGATTC
>CALMAV010000100.1 GCA_937859895.1 uncultured Bryobacterales bacterium
CAGATTGTCACGACCATCGGCAGCCTACTCGCTGCTCTCCAAAGTGCCAGGCGAAATTGTGTTTTTCGTACTGATGCGCTCAAGCCAGCGCGTGGTGGTTGATCGCCTGAAGAACTACCTTACGAAGTACCTGCCCACTGCACAGGAAGTAACAGACCGCGATGTGGCCGAGCAGGGCGTCGAGCCTGGCTCCCCTAAATTCCTGAAATTGCGTCAACAGATGATCAACGCCAAGCTGGACGCACGACCCAAGAAAGTAGTTGTTGAGGAACTACCGCCACCTCCGTCACCAGCCCCTACGACCGGACCCGGCCGACGCTCCATCAGCAGCTTCGGCCGGTAGTGTTGGCCAGACGGGCGCAATCACCTTCGCAGTTCCAAGCAAGTACGGCTCCTGCGGAAGGTTGCCCTGGCACTCACCCTAGGGACGGAGACGACAAGATCACATTGCAAGACTAGCGCGATGAATCATTTGAGTTCCTTATCGCCCGGCGGTAATCGCCATCACCAACGTCTCCATGACGACGCGATCATCCCGGTAGCCCTCCCGGAACTTCTTATCAGTGTCGTAAATGGAGGCCACCGCGTCCTTCAACCTCTGAGCTGAAAATGCATTGGCGGTAGCGACCACTTGCTCAGCACGGTCGCGCCACATGCGAACGCCTAGCTTGGTAAAAAACGTGACGGCTTGCCCGGCGGAACCGACCCGGCTTTCCTTAGCAGCTAACGCCAGCCGGAACTGCGTACTCAGAAAACTGAGAGCCAGCGGAAGATACTCGCCTTCGCGGACCAAGATATCCAAAGACTGCAGAGCCGCCGACCGGTTCCCCTGCCCTAGCGCACCCACTAATGAAAAGATCGTGCTCTGGGCTGCATTGGGCACCAAGGTTTGCAAGTCGGACGCCGTCACAGCCTGATCCTTACCGGCAAATAGTGAAAGCTTGTCTATTTCTAGAGCCAGTCGATTAGCATCCCCACCTACCGCATCAAGCAAGATGGCCAACTCCGCTCCACCGAGCTTTAATCCTGCCTCACGAATCAGCTGCTGAGCGAGAAACCGAATGGACTCCGGCGTCATCTGCCGAAACTCCACCACCACTGGTACAGCAGAGTAGAACTTCTGTACCCGCTCCAGCTTTGGCCGGTCGTCTCCGGAGAAGTCATAACGGCTACATTCAAGAACTAGTGTCGTGCCGGCCGTTGGTGCCTTCAAGTAAGCAGAAAGGTGGGACTCCGCGCCTTTATCCGAACCTCCCTCTTCGTCCGCCGAGCCAGCCGTCAGCCGTCGCGGTAAAGCAAGCTCGGCACTGCTGACCCAGATGAGCCGATCGCTTGCAAACAAGGAAAGTGAACGAGCGTCATCCAAGACTTCCGGAAGGCTGACATTCTCCATGTCAATCTGCGTCAATCCCTCGCGAAGCTTGTCGGAAGGGAGGGCGCGTGATACCAGCGCTTCGCGACACATACGACGCCCGTACCCTTCCTGTCCCAGAAAGAGATAAACCGGTGCGAGTGGCTGCTTGGCAACCCGGGCTAGAAACTGATCTGGATTCATGGGAGGATTACGCAAAGCTTTCTTAAAAGCTCTCCAGCACCGAGCTAACCAGGTCGCGGCTAACATCTCGGGCAACACGGTCGAGGGCAGGACTCACTTCGTCGAAGAACTGGTGCGGATTCACAGAAATACTGTAGTTCTGACGAAATAGCAGGTTTGGACGATCGAACAGCAGACGACCAGTTGCACGTTCCAGAAATCTATACCCAGCAAAGACAACTACTTGAACGTTGGTCGCCTTACCTGAGCCCGGGTCGAAAACAGTAGGTAGAATGTTGGCGCTGTTCACAACGCCATTGATAATTCCATCGGCTGCATCCGGATTATTTTCAATACGGAACCGGCTCTTTACAATAAACTCGCGCTCAATCTGCTGCGGCAGCAAATCCACCAGGCGATAGCGTGTAGTCAGGCTTTGAAAAGCGGGAATATGGATGGTTTGGATCGACTTCGGGACTAGATCGGCTTTGCCGCCGGTGTGGTAGCCGCATCCTACGGTTACCCCCGTTGCCCCGCACAGCAGGCCGAGTGCAGATCGCCGTGTCAACTGGAGGGTCCTCTCCCCGCGGCTCTAGCAAGTGGCACAATCCGAACCAGATCGGCTGCAGCTTCGGCCACCACGCGCAGGTTGTCCATTGCCATCCAGATCCAGACAGCACGGCTGTTATTACGATCAACGCGTACATCGCCCGCAATTAGGCCACTCTGACCGGCAGCGCCGACGTTATCAGGCGGCTCCTCCGTCTGCCGACGAACCTCAATCTGAGCCGACGCTAATGCTTCTTCTATCTCTTCCACCCTGGGTTCGGAGTCAAATTCTATCCAGAAGGAAAGGCTGTAGCCATGAAATACCGGCGCATGCACTAGGCGTACCGAAGGTATGGGAAAGCTGCCCCCATCTGTTTCGCGGCTAAGAAGGGTAGCTAGTTCGCGTGAGATGCGCGCTTCCGTCCCTTCCAGCTGGGTCGCAGCATCTTCGCCAATGCGGGGCAGCAGGTTAAAGCTAACCTGAGTGTCGAAGACAACTTTCTCCAGCGGCTTAAAATTCAGCAGCGCAATGGTTTGCTGATGCAACTCCGATACGCCTGGCTTTCCGCGCTCGCTGGCCGGCTCGAAGACATTCACCACAATAGATTTGAAACTTCGATACCGCGCCAGCCTTGACATAGTGAGCGCAATGGCACTGGCCGCCGGATGCGCAACAATCAGCAGCCACTTGCCATCAAGTACTGGCTCCCGCAGGAGGGGCGCGACAATGCGGGCCTCGGGTAAAGCTTCCAGGAGGCCTTGGCAATCAATGACAACCGGAGGCGGGTTGCTCTGCCTGGCGAGTTCGAGGAGTTTTAACGCATCTGCAGCCGAGCCAGCCAGGATGGCAGCCCCAATGCCCCCGAACGATTTCGCGGTAAGCTGCTCTTCCGCTACC
>CALMAV010000101.1:0-789 GCA_937859895.1 uncultured Bryobacterales bacterium
CCATGCACCTGGCCAAAAGCCTGGAGTTCCGGGCACTAGCCGTAGTGGCTGTGACGACGAAGTAATCCCGCTCCAGGAACGGCTGGAAACCGCCACCGACGATTCCACGCTCGAAGAGGTCTACAACACCGAACGGCATCTGCTCTACGTGGCTTGCACTCGCTCCCGCGATCGCCTGTTGCTAACGGCCGTTAAGCCCGGCTCCGAGTTCTTAGCCGACTTAAAGTAACGGCGCAGCCACTTCCGTTCACAACCCACCAAAATATCCCTAACCCAAACGCCCCAAATCACATCCCGCACTTTTTCACCCCGTGCAAAGTTCGTTTTCGCCCCTGCGCCTGCTACGGTCAAACCGCCCAGGAGCAAACCACTATGCACACCACCACTTCCGCCGCGCAACTGACAGCAAATCGCGCCAACGCTCAACTTTCTACCGGCCCTCGGACCCCCGAAGGCAAAGCCAAGTCATCGCTGAACGCCGTCCGCACTGGCCTCACCGGACGCAGCATTCTTCTCTCTGCCTCCGAAGCTGACGTGTATGAACTCCACATCACCCGCTTTGCCTGCGACTGGAATCCGGTCGGCGACCGCGAAACTGAACTCGTCCAAAGCCTGGCCGACACCCAGTGGCGTCTCAACCGCATTCCCATCCTGGAAGCCGGCCTCTATGCCTCGCGTCGAATTGAATGTGCCGATTTGTTCCCGGACGAAACCGACGAGAACGTCCGCACGCTACTAATCGAAAACCACATCTGGGAAACGAATCGCCGCCTATTCAACAACCTGGGC
>CALMAV010000101.1:799-2959 GCA_937859895.1 uncultured Bryobacterales bacterium
GATAAAGGGGAACTCGAACAGCTGCAATCCAAACGGCGCGAGGAGGAAGCGGAATTCGATCAAATGATTGCAACAGCCGCCTCCGAGCAGGTTCGCTCTTCCGCAGTTTCTACAAATGGCTTCGAATTTTCAGGGACGCCACTCGCCCCTAACGAGCCGGTGCAGACAGGCCGGCCAGCGACGAAAGTTTCAGCTCCGGGTGTTCGCTGATTGTGGTTTCGGTATACATATCGATCACTTGCTCCGGTGTGCTATCCGCTACCAGCACGCCCTTATCCAAATAAATCGCGCGATCGCAATTCCTGCGAATCTGCTCCAGCGTATGCGTAACAAACAGAATCGTCTTGCCCGAATTGCGGAACCGTTCCAGCCGCTCAAAGCACTTCTGCTGAAATGCCATATCGCCCACTGCCAGAATCTCGTCAATCACCAAAATGTCTGGATTTACTTCGGTCGCGACAGCAAACGCTAACCGCATGTACATACCGGACGAATACTGTTTTACCGGCGCATCGATGAAGTCTCCCAGATCCGCGAACTCGATAATGCTTTCCTCACGGTCCATCATCTGCCGCTTCGAAAAGCCCATCAGCAGCCCGTTCATCAGGATGTTTTCCCGGCCGGTCAACTCGCCATGAAAGCCGGCGCCCAATTCGATCAGCGGCGCCAGCGAACCTCTTACAGCCACCGTTCCCGAAGTCGGCTTATACACACCCGCAATCACCTTCAGCAGCGTGCTTTTGCCTGAACCATTGCTGCCTACAATGCCGAGCATCTCGCCCTCATGCACCTCAAACGACACATTCCGCACCGCCTCAAAATCGTGATAACCGGTGCTATTCCGAAAGAACTTAGCAAATAACTCGCGCACCGTATCCGGACGCTCCTGCACCAGGCGGAACCGCTGCGTAACGTTTTCGACTTTGACAACTGCGCTCATACCGTGGCCTCAAACATAGTAAACAAATTGGCTTTCGTACTTGCGGAAAAGAGTCAATCCCAAGAACAGTGCCAGGAAGCCGCAAACAAAGGAAGCGATAACGGACTGCGCCTGGGGCAATTGCCCATAGTAGATGCTCATACGAAAGTCGTTCATTACGTAGATCAAAGGATTGAGCTTGAAGAGCCAGCGAAACTGCACCGGGAAGAAGTCAATGCTATAAAGAATCGGCGTGATATAAAACCACACTTGAACAATCACCTGCACAATGTGCGCCACATCGCGGTAGAACACATTCGCCGTAGCAAAAAAGAACGTTGCGCCAACAGTAAAGATAGTGAGCGCCAGTAGTGGCACCGGCAGGAACAACCAAGTCGCAAACAGTGGATGTCCCAGAATCAGGACAATGGCCGCCAGGGGAATCATCGATAGCAGGAAGTTGATGATGTTCGCCATCACCGCCGCAAGCGGAAACACCGACCGCGGAACACGCACCTTCTTGATTAAGTCCGAGTTGCCCACAATCGACTCCGCCGCATACGCCATGGACTGGGCAAAGAACGTCCATGGAATCAGCATGCTCAGCAGAAAAATCGCATAGTGCGGGATCTTCATCGTCATGATCGTCGAAAACACAACCGTGTAGACAATCATCAGCAGAAGCGGATTCAACAGAGCCCATAGAAAGCCTAGAGCCGACCGCTTATAGCGAATCTTCAGCTCCTTCATTGCCAAAGCCCACACAAGCTCGCGATATTGGTACGCGTCGCGTACAAGTTCGATCATTAGAAGTAGATCGGGGTCAACCGAACTGTCATTGTATCGTGGAAGCGGCGCTTGGACCTGCTGCGCTCAGGTACTTATCGAACCACTCCAGCGTTCGGCGCAGGCGGTCAGACCGGTTTTTCCCATCCTGAAACGCATGCCCCTCACCGGCATACACAACCAGTTGGGTGGGCACCTTCTGCGCCTGCAACGCATGCCAGAACTCGAACGATTGTGGGGCCGGGCACTCTCCGTCTCGCTCTCCCACTACTACCAGCGTCGGCGTCTTCACCTGCTTGATAAAGCTGATAGGTGAACTCTTCGCATACACCGCCGGATCATCGTAAACCGACGCGCCGAAGTAAGGAATCATCCACTGATCAATTGAGTTCTCGCCGTAGTAGCTCTGCCAATTGGATATCCCCGCGCCCGCCACCGCTGCGTGAAAGCGATTG
>CALMAV010000101.1:2969-9776 GCA_937859895.1 uncultured Bryobacterales bacterium
CGATTGGTCTGAGTCACTGTCCACATGGTCATAAACCCGCCGTAACTCCAGCCCGTTACGCCAAGACGCTCCCCATCTACCGGGACTTCCTTCAGCACCTGATCAATGCCGGCCAGAACGTCCTGCAGATCGCCATGCCCAAAGTCCTTCACGTTACCGCGAGTGAACGCTTCGCCCTCGCCGTAGCTCCCGCGCGGATTGGGAAGAAACACAAAGTAGCCCAGCCCCGCCATTGCCGACATGTTGAAGCTCCTTGCTGACGGCCACACTGACCCTTGCATGGAAGCCGGACCGCCATGGATCTCGGTAATCATCGGATAGCGCTTCTGCGGATTGAATTGTTCCGGATAGATCAGCCAGCCCTGCGCCTCTACGCCGTCGCGCTGCCACGTAATGCTCTTGGCCGGTCCCCAATGCCGCTTGGCTCCCGCGTTGGCATGCGTTACTTCTTTCCACTCCCCGATAGGACCCGTCCAAACCTCAGGAGCGCGATCCAATGTTGACCGCACCACCAGGCTGGTCCGCCCATCCGCTGCTACTGAAAAGTCATTACGCTCATCATCCATATGAAGCAGCTCCGGGCCCTTCCACAGAATCTCCGTTTGGCCACTTTGGACATCAAGGGTGCCGATCTGCGCGCTCCCTTTCACGTACTCAGTGAACAGCAGCTGCTTGCCTTGCCACTTGAAACTGCTCGGCGATGACTTGCGGCCGGCTGTCAGATTTCTAGGCTCCCCGCCACTCGCATCCATGGCGAACAGATCACCACCCGTTGCCCCTTCATCGCTCATCAGGCCGCCGATAAAAGCAATCTGCTTGCCGTCCGGTGACCACCGCGGCGCTGCTAACTGCCGCTCGGTGGGCGGATGATACAGCACCGTCATCTGCCCTGACTCGCCATCCACCGTGTACAACTGAGCCGTCCACCAGTTGTTATCCGCCGGGCCGGGCGCAGCCGTTGCTACAAATTGTTTGCCGTTCGGTGCCCAGTCAAATTCGTAGACATTCAAGTTCGCCGGCGAGACCTCAGTCGGCTTGCCGCCTACGGCTGGCATCACCGTCAGGCGCTGATTATGCAAGTCCGTCCCAATAGCACCAGTCTGAGCCGGCACTGCCGCTAGAGGCCCCGCACCGCCTCCGTTCGCAGCATAAAGAAATGCCAATCGCGACCCATCAGCCGACCACTTAACATCAGTCAGATAGCCTTTCAGATCTGTAACCGGCACCGTCTCGCCGCTCTTTGCCGAGTGAAGGTAGATCTGCTTTTGGTCATTGGCGCCACTTACTAAGAACGCGAAGCGACTGCTATCCGGCGACCATGAAATGCCCGAGCACCTGTGCTTGCCTTGGAGCTTGGGTACAGCCAAGGCTGCCGCAGCCGAGCCGCCCGTCCGTTGTAGAAGATACACATCCGTGCTCTCTTCCCCGGCGCTCGAGATCCATGCAGCCCACTGTCCCTCGGGAGAAATCTGCGTCCCGTAAAACGGCTTCACCTGCTCCAACTCCGACAGCAGAGTGCCGACCGTGTTGCTTTGGGCGTCCATCGCGGCCAAAGGGAACCAACTTAAGATCAGGCAAGCGGATAAAGAGGTAATTAATCGAGCGGGCATCGATACTGGCAGTGTACTCGGCGGGCTTACTGCTGGCTATTGCGTTCCTCGGAGTACACGCTATCCAACACTTCCCAGATCCGCTGGGTAGGAATGCCCGCCAGATTAAATTGCTTGGTAAAGCTCCCGTCCCGCCACTCGGAAACAGATCGGTCAGAGGGGTCCACCGCATAAATCCGGCCACAGCCCCACTCTTGATACCGCCGGCACTTCTCGCGCAAGTACCGAAGATCGTCGCCCTCTGAGATGATCTCCACCACAACAGCCGCACCTTCGGTTTGATACAGCCCCGAAGGCAGTTTAGTAACAGCGATAACATCAGGTCGAGGATGCGCTTCAGTAACGATCCGAAGCTCTACCTCACCACCCGAAACGAATCCTTTCTCGTCCAATAGTCGGCCGATGATCTTCTGCAATAACGCGTGCAGCCAAGTGGGCATAGCCTTCGGAACGGCCTCTCCATACCAGAACTCGTAGGCTCCATTACTCTGCCCGTATTGCTCTTGGAACTGCTCGAACGAAAGCTTGATTGCTGTTGCCATTTCTTGCACCTACTGAACGCGCCTGTTATGCCCGGCTTCTTCGCGCCGGTCACGCTCTTCCTGTTCCCGGCTGCGGCGCTCCCGCTCGGCCACCAACTGCTCGTAAGCAGGCAGTTGCGCAGGTGTCAATATGGCCTTCACCCGCGTTACCTGCTCCTGCTTAATGCGCATCATCTCGGGATGGTTCCGCTCGCGCACTGCTTTAATCTCAGCTTTCGTCCCATCGAGAATGGTCTGCAGCCGCGCTTCCTGTTCGGGTGTTATTGCAACCTTCGCACGCATTTCATTGATGTACGATCTTCGAAACGTCTCCGGGCTGCTGGCCACAACCACAGTAGGGCTGTAATACCGATGGGCCAACGCGCCCACAGCTGCACCCAGTCCGAAGAGGAGAAACGCGAGCAGGACTGCCGGGAGATTGTTCCGCTTCGTCATACCATGCTCCTTATCGCTGATCGGCGGCTGGCTCTTCCGGACTAGCGGGCCGGATCGCCTCACTGAAGTCGACCTGTTCAGCTGAACCAGCCGAAATCAAAGCATCGGCGTAGGACGCGCCCACTTGCGGCGGCATAGCAATATTCATCCCTAGCAACAACAGGCACAGTACCGCAGAAACAGCCAGCGCATTCTTGCCCACCCGACTGAAGTTAAACCACAAACCCCCGCGTCTTGCCTCAATCTTCTCCCACAATGACGGCATAAAGTTCGAGCTCGGTTCCATCTCCGGACACGCCGATCGATACTGCTCAAACAACCGATTCAACTCAGAATCATCACTCATCATTTCGTCCTGCTGATCTTTCATTTCCAGCACCAACCGCCTACAACTTACCACCTGCGACCGCCGCCTGATGCGCTTTTAAGACCCTTTGCCGCGCACGGAAAAGCCGCACCTTCAATGCGTTTTCGTTTACGTTATAGATCGCTTCCAACTCTTTCAAGCTCAAGCCTTCCACTTCTTTCAGAGTCAGCAGGATACGGTCCTGCTCGGACACATGGCTGAAAAGCTCCTCGGTAAACTCCCGCACCTTGCTCTTCTGCCGATCCTCGCCATCCTGCCGACTACTCGCCAACGAATCAGCCATCATCACCTGCTGCTCACTCAGATCGGCCATCCGCGACTCATTCCGCCGCTTGGCTTTTCGCAGATAGTCAAAAGAAGCATTCACCGTCAGCCTGTATAGCCAGGGCTCAAAGACCTCTGCTGCTCGAAGCTGATCGAGCGAATAGTAGAGCCTCACAAAGACCTCCTGCGCCACATCCTCAACGTCCTCGGGACGCCCAATCAAGCGGAATATTATCCCCAGGATCCGTCTGCGATAAGCCAGCACCATTTGATTGAAGGCTGTCGGGTCACCCGTTCGTGCCCTCTCAATCAGCTCTGGCTCAACAAGCATTCCGATCTAAAGTATGCCCGATATTCACTAGCTCCTTCATTCACTAGGCGGCTCTGAATGGCCGGAGGTTACAAATGACCGGCGAAATCGCGCACGCTCTGTCCAAACCCATCTCGTTGGTTACCATTCAACTTATGAAAGCTCTGTTGCTCTCCGAGTACAACCGGCTCGAGGTAGTAGATCTGCCGATGCCGCGCCCGGCAGGAGGCGAAGTGCTCATCCGGGTAGAGGCTTGCGGCATCTGTGGCAGCGACGTACACGGCTATGACGGCACTTCTGGCCGGCGTATCCCGCCCATCATTATGGGCCACGAAGCCGCGGGCACAATCGTCGCTATCGGTCCGGAAACGGAGGGAGGGGCAAATCAGCTATCCGAAGGCCAGCGCGTCACCTTCGATTCCACCATTTTCTGCGGCCAATGCTCATACTGTCTGAGTGGTCAAGTAAACCTCTGTGATAACCGCCAGGTGCTGGGAGTCTCCACTCCCGACTATCGCCGCCCTGGTGCATTCGCCGAATACGTGGCTGTGCCGAGCCGTGTCGTTCACCCCATCCCCAGGCACCTGCCTTTCGAACACGCCGCCATGATTGAGCCGCTTGCCGTGGCCGTGCATGCCGTCAATCTGTCGGAAGTGAAAGAAGGCAGCAGTGCCGTCGTGGTAGGAGCCGGCACTATCGGCCTCCTGGTGATGCAAGCGGCCTTTTCTGCCGGCTGTGACCAGGTTTTTGTTATTGATGTCGATTCGTCACGCCTCGACCTGGCGCAACAGATGAATGCCTCAGCCGTCATCAATGCTAAAACCACCGACGCCACTGCTGAGGTTCTTCGCCTCACGGGAGGCAAAGGTGTTGACATTGCGCTCGAAGCGGTCGGCAGTTCTGCCACCATCAAGACTGCCGTTGATTGCGTGCGCAAGGGCGGTACGGTTACTCTCATCGGCAATGTTGTGCCCACTGCCGAAATTCCGCTGCAAGCCGTCGTGAGTCGCCAAATTCGACTACAAGGTTCTGCCGCATCGGCCGGTGAATATCCGCGCTGTATTCAAATGGTGGCTTCCGGCGAGATCGATCTTCACCCGCTCATCAGCGCTGTGGGAAGCCTGGCGGATGGTGCCGAATACTTCGGACGGCTCCACGCTCGCGAGACTGGCCTAATAAAGGTTTTGCTCAAGCCGGAACACACCTCCGACCAAACCCCGGAGCACTGCAATGAGTAGCGAAATGTTCAATCTCACTGGGCGCATCGCGCTGGTTACCGGTACCAGTCGCGGGCTCGGCCAGCAGTTCGGCCGCGCACGCGCCCGAGCCGGTGCCGACTTGGTGCTCACCAGCCGCACCCGTGAGAGCCTCAGCGAATTTGAACAAGAGATTGAGGGGATGGGACGCCGCGCGCTGTCGCTTGAGCTCGATGTCCGCGACGGAGACAGCATCAAGCGCATGGCCGAAGCGGCCGAAGCGTTCGGCCCGATCGACATCCTGATCAACAACGCCGGCTGCAACGTCCGCAAGCCCGCCCTTGATGTCACTTGGGATGACTGGAACTTGATCCTCGATACGAACCTCCGCGGCAGCTTCTTTGTCGCCCAGGCGATTGCCCGCTCCATGGTCGAACGCAAGTACGGCCGCATTGTCAACATCGGCTCAGTCACCAGCGTTAACGGATACGCCGGCCTTGCTCCTTACACTGCCAGCCGTGGCGGCATTAAGCAACTCACCATGAGCCTGGCTGACGACTGGGGCCCACACGGCGTCACCGTAAACTGTCTTGCTCCCGGCTGGTTCCGTACCGAGCAGAACAAAGTCATGTACCAGGATGCCGAGTGGGTCAGCTACTTGAGCGACCGCATCCCACTCAAGCGCCCCGGCCAGGTCGGTGACCTCGACGCCGCGGTAGTCTTCCTGGCGTCCGAAGAAAGCCGCTATATCACTGGACAAACTCTGCTGGTTGACGGCGGCATCTCCACCGGCGCCGTGCGTGCATTGCCCAAGAAGTAACTTTGTTTGAGCCATTCGAGCAGCTGTTTCCTCGGCTCTCCCACGCACTCGACCAGTCCAGCGACGGCTCTCACGATCTGTATCACGTAGAACGTGTCTGGCGCACAGCACGGCTTATTTCCGAAGAAGAAGGCGGAGACTTGCGATTACTGGCCGCTGCAGTCATCTTGCACGATTGTGTTGCTGTCGCAAAGGACTCACCGCTTCGTGAACAAGCCTCTCGTCTTTCAGCGGAGAGAGCTAAAAAGCTCCTGGAGAAATTGGGCTGGAGCTCTTCAGACATCGATATTGTCGCCGACGCGATCCGCACCCATAGTTACTCTGCTGGACTCACACCGACTAGTCTCGAAGGGCGCATCCTACAAGATGCTGACAGGCTGGATGCAATTGGTGCCATCGGCATAGCTCGTTGTTTCTATACTGCAGGTCGCATGGGCTCGGAGCTTTATCACCGGCAAGACCCGCGAGGGAAAGAACGGAAGCTGGATGATCGCAGCTACGCGCTCGATCACTTCCCGAGCAAGCTTCTCCGACTGGCAACAGACTTCAAAACGCAAGCCGGAGCCCGAATGGCTCAGGAGAGACACTCGAAACTTGAGGCTTTCTACTACGCCCTGATTAACGAGCTTGAAGGTTAGAGCGTCGTGTCCGCATTCGGACAGTTGTGTTCGAATACGGACAGCTAAGGCCCTGCCGAACTGCTAGTAATCTCATTGCATGCTCAACTTTTGCAACGGCCAGCATATTGCATCAGAGCTCCACTACTAGCGCGGAGGAATCGGGATGGCAAAAACGGTCGGTAATATCGGTACGAGTTTGTCCGCAGATGTTGCCTATACACTTCGCGGGCTGAGGAATGCCCCTGGTTATACGGCAACGGTGGTGCTTACGCTCGCCCTCGGGTTGGGCGCGGTTACGACGATGCTGGCAGTTGTGAACTCGGTACTGCTACGACCGTTGCTGCTGCCTCATCCTGAGCAACTAGTAGTCATATCTGTGAGGGGAGGCCCAAACGGGATAACCTACGCTCTAAGTTACAAGCGCATTGAAGAACTGCGCCGTGGTGCACGCTCGTTTACAGCGATCGGTGGGTACAGCACAACAATGCGACCGGTAGGTACAAGCGACGGAACGCGCATGGCAGTGCTTACCGAAGTAACCCCAGGGTTCTTCCACATGCTGGGTATTCGCGCGAAGTTTGGACGGCTCTTGGATGGTGCTGGTGAGAAAGCCCCAGTGGCGGTGGTGAGCGCTGCGTTCTGG
>CALMAV010000101.1:9786-13262 GCA_937859895.1 uncultured Bryobacterales bacterium
GAATCATGACCCGAACGTGATTGGGTCAACCATCAGGATTTCTGGACGCGTACGAACCGTCATTGGTGTTTTGCCTGATGAGGTGCATTTCCCGCAAGGCACCGAAGCACCGGCTGTCTATATCCCTGTCTCGCTGAACGCGAAGGGCGAGGACGACTTATTCGCTGATTCCGCTATGGCTTTGGCACGGCTGAAACCTGGCACATCGATGCAGCAGGCTAATGAGGAAGTGCGGAGCGTGTTGGCTCACTCGGGGACGGGAAGTACAGGGGTGCATGAGTCCTTTGAGATCAGGCCATACGGAGAGTATTTAACCGGCAACATGCAGACAGCCTTGCTGTCACTGTTGGGCGGAGTCGCGATCCTATTGCTGATTGCGTGTGCCAACGCCGCGAACCTACAGATTGCCCGAGGGACGGAGCGCATGGCGGAAATGAATGTGCGGTCAGCGCTGGGCGCGAGCTTCGGACGGCTGTTTCAACAGGTGGTTACTGAGAGCGTAGTGGTTTCTCTCATAGGCGCGGCCATGGGCGGTGCTCTAGCCGTTTCGCTGATTGCTGCGGTACGGAATGCCTTTGGGCCGCAGTTCACACGCTTCGATGAGCTTGCCGTACGCCCGGCTGTGTTCGGGGCCGCCGCCTTACTTGCCGTGCTGGCCGGGGTACTGGCCTCGCTCGCTCCGGTGTTCAGCATCCAGCGCCAAACGCATACGGGAATGGAAAGGACGCGCATCACTCGCAGGTCTCGCGTACCAGGAGTGATCGTCATCCTGCAGATTGCATTGACTTGCGTCTTGTTAGTTATTAGCGGGCTGTTTGTGCGTACTTTCCGTACATTACAGGAGGTTAAGCTTGGATTCGATCCGCGCAATGTCACAACGGTTGTGTTAACGCCGGAAAACCAGGGTAAAGACCCCGCACTATCGCGCCAGCTCATTGGCCGTTTATTGAAGCGCTTTGAAAGTCTGCCAGGAGTGGTGTCAGCGACGATGCAAACGGAGATTCCTTTCTCAAGCTACAACTTCTCCCTGAACGGTACGACAGAGGTGACCGGGCGTCCCTTCCAGGAGGGGGACACCGCGTTCTACAGTTTGGTCAGCACCAACTTTGTGCGTGCGAGCAGAATGCGCCTGATGCGGGGACGAGCATTTCTGCCGGAAGATGATGCGAGCGCGGACATGGTGGCGGTGGTGAACGAGGCGTTCGCAAAGAAGTTCCTCGCGGGACGCGATCCACTTGGAGATAGAGTGAAGGCTCATCGTGGGCCCGGGGAGAAGGACTCGGATCTTCCATTTACGCAGGCTCTGACCGTAGTGGGCGTTGTTGATAACGAACTGCAGGGGGGCGATCTGGGGGCGCCTTACCGGCCGATGGTTTACCTGGATTACCTCCAACTTCCGAAAGGTTCCATGCTCGGGCAGGTATTCAGCATGGTGACGGAGTATGCAGTGCGATCAACCCTGCCCCAAGAAGCGCTTGCCAAAGAACTGCGTGCGGCAATCAAGGACGTGGCGCCGGATATGACGGAGGTCAGTCTACGGCCGATGGAGGAGGGCATTGCACAATCGCTGGGTGAGCGGCGACTCGCGTTGCAGTTGGTGGCGAGCTTTGGCGCGGTAGCGTTGCTCCTGGCAGCGGTCGGCATATACGGATTGTTGGCTTACTCGGTCGCACAGAGGCGCAAAGAGATTGGGATTCGGATGGCCCTGGGATCCTCTCAGGCTGGTATCACTGGATTAGTGTTACAGCAGGCCGCGACCACCGTCATTTATGGCCTGGTGTTGGGCATTGCAACAGCTTGGCCCGTTGGGCACTTGTTAAGATCGTTTCTCTTCGGCGTTGGCATCTTAGATCCCTGGGCGCTTGCGGCTTCGGCTGCGGTGTTGCTGCTGGTTGGCGCAGTCGCCGTTACCGTTCCAGTGTGGCGTGCAGCTCAGGTAGATCCCACCGAAGCTCTTCGAACTGATTAGGGCTTACCGCACTGGCGGTATGTGGATCGTTTGCGCGCGACAATCGCGCGGAGCCGAACAGGCAATTGGGCTCAGCGACTTATCGAGACAGACCTCGACTGCTTGCAGGTAATTACTCGCGCAGTTAATCTGCAGCGAGCTATCTGACAAATTGCCATTCACAGCTTCAAACTCTTTCTTTACCTGCTGTGGGCTCTCAGTCTGTGCCGTCGCAAGAGTGGCGAAGCGAGCCGGTATCCTGACCGAGTTGTAAGCTCTGCGGATCAGTCCAAAGTACTCATCCGCAGGCAGGCCGGTGCAAGTTCCATGGGTGGTCCATTCGTGCTGGATCAAGCCCAGGTCAGGCATGATGTCGAGGTATTGAGATGGGTTGGTTGGGCCCGGCGCGCTGCCGCAGTTCTCAGGCCCGCTACCCGAGTTATACTCGGGCCAAAGTCCGTGAACAACGAAGCTGAACGGCTTGGCTGCCGTGCATTGCGCACTCGTCGCATGACTATGACAGTACTCAGGCGACCAGGAAAGAGCGAAGAGATAATAATCAAACTGCCCGGTAGTCCCTGAGCGGGCATGGTGGCGATGTCGCTGGCCAAAGCCCGTCGTGGCAGTCAGCAGCAGGAAGACCGCACAGAGTAAGCGTTTCATGCGCGCAAAGTATCGATGAACTGTTGGAGGCGATCGAGCCCGCGCCGCAGCTCCGTCATTGATGTGGCATAGGAAATGCGAATGTGGTCGTCGGTGCCGAATGCTTCACCCGGAACAACGGCGACGTGCGCCTTTTCAAGAAGCTCGGTGGAAAAGGCCAATGAATTTTTGATGCGGCCGCTCTTGTAAGCAACGCTGATATTCGGGTACGCATAGAAAGCACCCTTCGGCATAGCGATAGTGACACCAGGAATCTGGCGAAGTCGTTCGATAACGAAGTCACGACGCTTGCGATACTCGCTTAACATTTCGGGAATGCTCGTTTGTGGTCCGCTCATGGCTTCTACCGCGGCTTTTTGCGCGATCGAGGTCGGGTTCGAAGTGCTGTGGCTCTGCAGCTTCATCATCGCGGTAATTAGCGGTGCAGGCGCCAGTGCGAATCCGATTCGCCAGCCCGTCATCGCGTAAGTCTTCGAAAGCGACCCGGCTACTACGACGTTCTCTTTCCCTCCCGAAACGGATGCAATCGAGAAGGGCCTGTTTTCGTAGAGGAACTGGCAGTAGCACTCATCGGTCATCAGCAAAATGCCGCGACGCGAGGTGAGTTCGAGAATGCGCCGAAACTCGTCGTCAGGCAGCACGGAGCCACTGGGATTGGAGGGCGAGTTGATGATGAGAAGCTTCGTCCTAGGCGTGATGTGCTTTTCGATAAGCGCAGCTGTGACCTCGAATCCGGCACTCTCGTCGGTCTGAACGAAGACGCACTTGCCGCCGGCATAATTCACGACGTCCTTATAAGTCACCCAGTACGGAACAGGAATGATAACTTCATCGCCAGGATTGACGATGGCCTGAATCAGATTAA
>CALMAV010000101.1:13272-18999 GCA_937859895.1 uncultured Bryobacterales bacterium
AGATCGCGTGCTTGCCGCCGACAGTGACCATGCACTCGGCGGGCGTGTAGGACGTGCCGAAGTCCTCCTTGTGCCGTTGGCAGATGGCGGCGCGAAGCTCCGGCGTACCGCCAGCGTTGGTGTACTTGGTGAAGTTAGCGTCAATGGCTGCAATGCCGGCTTGCTTGATGTTGTCCGGGGTAGGGAAGTCGGGTTCACCGGCGCCAAAGTCGACAACATCGATGCCCTCGCGGCGCAGTCGGTCAGCATCAGCAGAGACCTTGAGGGTTGAGGAGACGCTGATAGTGGAGATACGTTCGGCTATCTCGGCAGTAGCTTGCATGGTTCACACCAATTTACCGTGAGGCGTACTTGGCCCGAAGAGCTGCCGCCGCGTGAGGCGGAACAAACGAAGTAACGTCACCGCCTAGACTGGCGATTTCCTTTACTATTCGCGAACTGATTGCGCGATTGCTTTCGGTAGCGACGAGAAAAATGGTGTCCAGTTGCGGCGATAGACGGCGGTTCAAAGTAGCGAGCTGCTCCTCGAACTCGTAATCGGATGGCGAACGAAGACCGCGCACAATAACCTGGGCACCGCACTCGCGCGCACAGTTAACGAGCAATCCTTCAAACGAAAGGACAGAGACATTGGGCAGGGCGGCAGTGGCTTCGTTCAACATCTCGACCCGTTCGGCTACGGCGAATAAAGACTGCTTTTGGCTGTTCTGTAGGACAGCGACGATCAGCTGATCGAACAAGTGACTGCCACGAGTGAGAATGTCCAGGTGGCCGTTGGTGAGCGGATCGAACGAGCCGGGATAGATCGCAACAGCCATGACATCAGGATACGAATGAGGCTCGTGCTCGCGGTTGCCGGACCAGATCAACAGCGATCGCGCGGCCCAGTGAAAGGTATTCGACCTTAGAGAGTTTAAGCCACCGTCCAACCCAGAAAAGTGGCAATTCTCAAATGCTGGTTCCCTGGTGATTGCGATTCGCACTTGCGGAGATAAGCAAGGTTCCCCAGCTGGAGGGTTCTAGCACGACCGGTCGTGCTATTTGCGCGTCGTGACGGGCGGCGCAGGGTCAAGACATCAGCAAATCCTGCAAGCCGGACTCGCTTTGATGAGCCAAGCAGGTTTAGGGGGTGTCACGCTCGGAGTGCTCGCCGACCAGGTCGGCATGTCGAAGAGTGGGCTGTTTGCGCATTTCCGGTCGAAAGAGGAAGTTCAGATTGCCCTGCTGCAACACATGGCAGAGTTTGCGAACGAGCACGTTGTCCAGCCATCAATGAACGTTGAGCCCGGACTGCCTCGACTGCGGGCGCTGGTTCGCCATTGGTTTGGTTGGGCGCAGCGGGCCGGACTGCCCGGAGGTTGCCCAGTGGCAGCTGGCTTGTTCGAGTTTGATGATGTGGACGGCGCAGTCCGAAACAAGATTTTAGAGATGGAAAGCAACTGGCGCGGGCTGCTGCAAAAAGTTGTCCGGGAGGCTGTGGATTGCGGACATCTGCGTCGAGATTTGGACATCGACCAGTTCATCTGGGAATTGAGCAGCATTTATCTCGGCCATCATGCTGCCCACCGATTCTTCCGAGCCGCGGATGCTGATAGCCGGGCCACGACTGCCTTTGAGGCACTTCTACAACGGGGAATGCCCGAAACGTCCGGCCTTACAACCGCGGGACATAAGCGTACTCGAAGGGCACAGGCCACCTAAATATGACATTCGGCTGGCTGGAGCCGAACCGGCGGCTTTAACTCAATGGCGCGATCGCGCAATGGGGATGCCTTCACTGCCGTTATGACCCTCTAATCGACTTTATGCTTCGCACAATCTTCTTTACAGCATTAGCTGCCGGTTTAGCGTTCGTTATCGACTTTGCCCTTGGGCAAGCAGGCATTCGAATCGCTCAAGTCCCACGGACATTCCCGCCGTTTACTGCCCTGCCGATTCTGTCCGGGGCGATAGGTGGGCCCGTGCTTGCCTCACTTACGTTTGCAATTATCCAGGCAGTAGCCAGGCAGCCTGAGAAGCCGTTTTTGTTCACTGCCATTTTTGTCCTGGCTCTGTCATTCGCTTTGCCGCTGCGATTGAGCTTCACCAAATCAGCGCGCTTTGCAGGCGTGACGCCGACCGCTCAGATGATTCTCGTGCTGATGCACACCGTGGTTGCAACGGTCAGCGTGGCCGCAGTCTTGCAGAGCCGGAGGAACCATTGACAGCTCCTTGTATGCAGTGTCAGGTCGAAAATGCTGCGCCAACCGTTGGATTAATGTTCATCCGCTTAAGACAGTAAGCGGCGAAGATGATGTTCGACATCGCCGTCGCGACCAGGAAGCCTCCGGCAGCAGCCATGTACCCGTAGATGGGAGCCAAGGCTGCCAGGCAGATGATTCCGCACACTGCAGACCCGGCCATCACAGCGAGGTTCAGGTTCTCCCGCCCGGTTAGAAGCACCAGATACCCGCATGGCCCACAAGCAACGCTGATGATCTGCGCAGCGGCAATGATCAGCATTGCGTTTAAAACTTGTGAGTAGCCATGGCCGTATATCTCAAGCAGGGGACGACCGAAGATCACCAAGATGGCTGTGATCGGCAGACTGCCTAATATGGTCAGGCGCGACCCGGTGCGGAGCAGGGGACGCATGTCCCCCAAACGTCCGGCGTGCCAGAAGGCAGTGATCTTAGGGACATAGATCATCTCCATCGATGTCGACAAAAATGAAATGAGCGCAGGGTACTGCATGGCGATGTTGAAGAACCCAACCTCTTTGACCGGGGCGCTCTGTTTCAGAATCACTGGGCAGGCCCATAGATAAGCATTGGTTGCAATCAACACTAGGAGGAATCGGAGCTGGCTACGAAAGCTCAGCGCCGTGTTGCGCTCATTCGCGATAGGGACATGGCTGTGCAAGGCCGATCGGGAACGCCTGGCGGCGAGGATGGCTGCCGTGATAGCGATCAGTGCAACGATTGCCGACGTTAGCAGCGTGGCCATCCAAACTCGGAGGAGCTCATGGGCAGAGAAAAGGAGTAAGGCCCCAAGGAGAAAAACCGGGCCCCGCCCTGCCTCCTGCACAATTGTGCTCCCCAGAGGGAAATCGATGCCGCGCAGCACGCTAGCTGACAGCAGAATCGCGGTCAGGCAGATACCAGTTAAGACCACCAAAATCAGGGACAACGAGGAGCCCAGGACGGCATGGATGGGAACGGCGAAAATGAGCGAGGCTATAGGGAGGACGAAAACTGCCCGCCAGCGGATCCAGGACAGAACCTGATCCAGCACAAAGGCATTGCCGCTCCCTCGCGCTCGCCCGAGCGCTACCAGTGCGGTTTGTTCCAGGCCGAGCCCGCCGACTAAATTGATGGCCGTCAAAAACGTGATGACGTATGCATAAATCCCGAAGTTTGCCGTTGAGAGATGCCGGGAGGCAACCAGGGCAGCTGCAAAGGCTGCGCCGCGTCCTATGAATCGTACTGCGGAGATGAGAATGCTAGTGCTGAGAAAAGACAGCGCTTGTGGGCGCGGCATTCTCCGGGGAAGCATGAGTGCGGTGCTCATCACTATGTCTGCCCCGCTAGCACTGAGGCGTTGAGACGATGAACAACGGCAGCGGCGAACTCGGCGTCGTTGTCTACGGTGGTCAGCAGATCCGCCTCCGCCACACCTTCGGCGCCCACAGATGTGGCTACCACCGGCAGCCCGCAAGCAATCATTTCGAGTGTCTTAATCTTGATTCCCGCGCCCAGACGCACTGGCACAATTCCAACCGCGGCTGACCGGAAGAGCGAACTCGGATCTTCCACATAACCGGTAACAGTAACACTGCGGCCGGCTAGTTCTTGTATGCTCTTCGGCGGATCGATGCCAGCCACGATCAGCCGGGCATCCGGTCTTTGGGCGAGAATATCCGGCAAAATTTTGGTAACGAAGTAGTGAACCGCGTCAACATTTTCCCTGCGGCCCAAGTGTCCCCAGAACAGCATGGTGGAAGGGTCTATCGAACGGCTGGTCCGCTCCTGCGGGTCGATATAGCGCGGCACCTGCGGATAGCGAACGGCTACATCGCTGCGTCCGGTCAGGGCTGTCACCAGCTTCTGATCCTTCTCGTTCAGAACGGTGACCCGCCCAAACCCGCGCAGCACTTCGGTTTCCCATCGCCTTATTCTGTGCATTTCCGCCAGGGCGAAGAGCTTACGTGACGGCCTGGCATGGTGGTACCGCCGTTCGTAGAGTTGCGTCAGGACATCGTGGCACACCACCGTTGCTCGGTGCCACTCGCTTCTGGGAAGAACCTCGGCCGCTTGTATGAACTCAACGTCGATGCGATCGAAGGTCGTCTCAGCCAGCAACTTCTTGACATATCGGCTCGCGATCAAGGGGCGTGGGGAAGCGGCGAAGGGCAGAGTGGGAAAGCGAAGCGCGGCCAGCAGACGCAACGAGGGAGTCAATCGAAAGATTCGGGATCTGTCGCCACGCGGGGCCGCGAATCCTTCTTTGTGATGACGCCGGTCTAATTCGTTTTCAAAGGAGACAGTGGTGACCTCCCAACCTTTTGCGATCAGGGCATCGATCTCGCGTGCCACGATTTTAGGCCCGGAGGATACAGCGTCGCTTGTTGGATGAAAACCGCACAGGAAGAGCGCCCGCATCGTTCTGCTCATGGGTTCTGCTCCGCGAGAGTTCTAGAAGCTAATCCAAGTGATAAGCCGAGAGCCGCCCAAGAGTAGAACCCGGCAAGGATGCCGCCGTCAATGGAACCGCAAACCGCAAAGGCAACCAGCACTAAAACTAGTCGAAGCAAAAGCGGATGATGGGTTTTTCGATAAAGAGTAATGGCCTGAAGCAGAGACCGCGCATAAACAAACAGCAGAAAGGCACAGGCTGGAAAGCCGGAGTAGAGCAGCAGCCGGAGCGCCATACTCTTAGCTGCGACGGCCTCTCCGTTCGCTAGCGATTGAGTCACTTCCCATGTAAGGCCCCAGCTTGGAACGGCGTCCGGCAAGAAGAAGATGTCTTTTGACCAGCCGATACCTAAAATCGGATGCTCAGCGGCAACCTTCAATGAGGCAGAAGCGAAAGCGGCGCGAGTCACTCCAGACTGATCGAGTTCGCTTACATCTTGTGTAGAACCGATCCCGCTCAAACGTTGGGTGAACTGTTCGGGCAGGCAGAACAGACCAAGAACCAGGACCACGCTCAGGGCAGCGACGACTTTAATCCGTGCCTTTCCGGGTAGCAGGGCCACGCTTACTGCGACTAGCGCAAACAGGCCGGCTAATCCGACGAAACTCTGCGCAGCAAAGATTAACCCAATTAGGTAAAGAATGAGCAGGATTCTTCGATAGCTGACCATCGAAGCACGAATGAGTGGAGTTACCAGAACGGGGATATAAAAAATTAGAAGAAGCCGTGCCGCTTCGGCAGCTTCAAAGGTTGTCAGGTTAATGCGGCCGGATTGGGCGACGTAATCGCCCGCCAGATCGGTGGCGTTCCAGCGCCCGGCACGGTTGCGGCCCGCCTCAATCCAACCGGCGATATGGGGGTACCAATCGGGCGAGAAAGCGTGGGCGTATAGCTGGATAAGGCCGTAAGCCCCGACTGCTACCACGCTCCCTAGCAGGATGCGATCAATGGATGCAGGGGAGAGGACGCGGAGCCCAATGTAATAGGAAACGAAGATGGTCAGGGCAAGAATCAGCGGGATCGGAAGCCGTTGCAATGAGTGAGCAAGCGGCC